>JASIKQ010000326.1 GCA_030049565.1 Candidatus Sulfotelmatobacter sp. | reverse complement strand
TAGCCGCTCTGGAGCCGTTTCGCATTGCCAACCAATATGGATTGTTTGCCGTGATGACACGCGGAAGATACGAAATCGAATTTCAAGGCTCAGCTGACGGTCAGACGTGGGTACCATACCCGTTCCGCTACAAGCCGCAGGCACTGAATCAGGCACCCGGAATCTACGCTCCTTATCAGCCGCGTTTTGATTGGAATCTGTGGTTTGCTTCTTTGGGCGATTGGCGCGAGTATCCCATCGTGCCGAACACCGAGCTGCGGCTGCTCACCAACGATAAGGATGTGCTGGAACTTTTTGCGGGCAATCCTTTCAGCCGCGAAGCTCCTCGCCAGATTCGCGCCGTGCTCTGGCAATATTGGTTTACGAGCGTGGCAGAAAAACGCCTGACAGGAATGTGGTGGCGCCGGCAAATGCTGGGATTGTACGCGCCAACGGTCGAACGTGCTGAGAACGGCCGCGTTCGAGTGATTGAAATGCCCAATGTGCAGCCGAGAGAGTGAGAGGCACTGAGTAAATTAGTAATTAAGTAATTTGGTAATTGAAAACAGCCCTGTTCCAAAACTGAGATGTAAGGATTTCAAAACCGAGACGTGACGTTTTCAGAAACCCAATTACAAAATTACTCAATTACACAATTTCCATGCCGTCGACTTCCAAAGCTTGCGTAGTGGGTGCCGGTCCGAATGGGCTAGCCGCTGCTATTGTGCTGGCGCAGGCTGGAGTGCAAGTGGAAGTCTTCGAGGCCGAGCCAATCCCCGGAGGTGCGGTCCGCACCATGGAGCTGACCCTGCCCGGCTTCTTGCACGATTTCGGATCTGCCGTGCATCCCATGGCTGCCAGCTCGCCATTCTTTTCTTCGCTGCCGCTGCAAGAGCATGGACTCGAGTGGATTCATTCGCCGGCACCGCTCGCTCACCCGCTCGACGATGGCACAGCTGTTGTTCTGGAGCGTGAACTTGCGAGCGCCGAAAGTTATCTCGGTCAGGATGGCAGAGCATGGCGAGATCTCATGCAAGTGTTTGTCGATCACTGGAGCGAGTTCACCCCAGAGGTTCTGCGCCCGCTCCCCGCCGTCCCAAAACATCCTTGGCTGATGGCGCAGTTCGGCATGATCGCTTTCTTGCCTGCCTCAACTATTGCCCGCCGCTTTCACAGCGATCGCACAAGGGCGTTATTTGCGGGTTTCGCGGCGCATTCATTTCTTGCTCTCACTGAACCTCTGAGCGCTGCCTTTGGCATGGTGATGGCAATCCCCGCACACGCCGTCGGTTGGCCCATCCCGCGCGGAGGATCTCAGTCGATTACAAGTGGTCTGTGCGCTTATCTGGCGACTCTCGGCGGCACGGTCAGAACTTCTTCCCGGGTCGACTCGCTTACGGCTTTTCCTGACTACGATTTAATTCTTTGCGACGTTACTCCGCGGCAGCTTCTCAAGATCGCAGGCGAGCGCCTGTCCGATAGCTACAAGCGTCAGCTCAAGAAATTTCGCTACGGGCCTGGCGTGTTCAAAGTAGATTACGCCTTACGGGAACCGATTCCCTGGAAAGCATCTGAATGCCTTCGTGCCGCTAGTGTGCACCTGGGCGGCAGCTTCGAAGAGATTGCCACATCGGAAAAAGCAGTCCGCAGTGGGCACCACCCCGAGCGTCCCTTCGTCTTGCTGGCTCAGCCCAGCTTATTCGATTTCACGCGTGCTCCCGCCGGCAAACATACGGCCTGGGCCTATTGCCATGTTCCCAATGGATCGAAAGAAGACATGCTGCCACGGCTCGAGAATCAGATCGAGCGCTTTGCCCCTGGGTTTGGTGAAATTGTCCTCGCGCGTCGCGCTTGGTCCCCCGCCGATCTGGAAAGTATGGATGCCAATCTAGTCGGCGGCGATATCGCCGGCGGCGTTCTCGATCTTCGCCAATTTCTATTCCGGCCGACGTGGCGGCACTACGCAACTTCAGCTAGAAATGTCTACATCTGTTCGGCATCAACCCCGCCAGGGGGGAGCGTGCATGGGATGTGTGGCTATCACGCTGCCAAAATGGCCTTAGCACGATTGAAGCCGCGGTGAAATATGGAAATCGACGCCAGTTCGTTTCTTGCCTCTGATTTCGCACACTTTGAATCGCGGTATATTGCCACTGAAGATTATTCCATTCAACAGCGGCCTGCTTATGCACAAAACCGAATATGCGATTTCCACCGATCCCGCACGCTTCGATCTCGATCTGATTCACGGATTTCTGACCACATGCTACTGGGCCGAAGGAATTCCGCGGGAGCTAGTGAAGAGATCAATCGAGAATTCACTATGCTTTGGGGTTTTCGAGGGCGAAAAACAAGTCGGCTTCGCCCGCGTGATCACTGACCGCGCTACCTACGCCTATGTCGGCGACGTTTTCATCATCGAATCGCATCGTGGACAGCGGTTGGGCAAGAGGCTGATGAGCGCGATCATGACCCACCCACAGTTGCAGGGGCTTAGGCGCTGGTCGCTGATCACGCGCGACGCACACGGCTTATATGAGCAATTCGGCTTCACGCCCCTGGCTAATCCAGATCGCCATATGGAGCTCCATAATCCCAGCGTTTACCGGCATCAGGGAAAGTGAACTGCGGGAACAAAACTCGAACCTGACCGGCTAGCAGGAAAGTGGTGCGGCTTTCCTGTGCGATGCTTGGACTGCATTGAGTCGGATATCATGTACACTGGCGGGTTTCCTCTGTTCGCTACGATGAGGCGGCAATCCGTTGTCAACGGCATAAAGTAAGAATTAAAAATGATCAACGGCAAACGCATAGCGGTCGTCATGCCCGCTTACAATGCGGAGAAGACGCTCGAGGTCACCGTCGGCGAGCTTCCAGAACTCGTCGACACGCGCATTTTGGTTGACGATCACAGTTCCGACCGGACCATCGAACTGGCACAGCGGCTTGGCCTGCATGTTTTCGAGCACGACCGCAACTACGGTTACGGGCGCAATCAACAGACCTGCTATCGCGAAGCCCTTAACGCCGGCGCCGACGTGGTCATTATGCTTCACCCTGATTACCAGTACACGCCGCTGCTGCTCACGGCGATAGCGAGCATGGTGGCTTATGAGGTGTACGACGTAGTGCTGGGATCGCGCATCATCGGGGGTACGGCCTTGCGCGGGGGCATGCCGTTTTACAAATATGTCTCCAATCGCTTGCTCACGGCGTTCGAAAATCTTTTTCTCGGCGTGAAACTTTCCGAGTACCACACCGGCTACCGCGCATTCAGCCGAAGAGTTCTCACAGAACTGCCGCTGCTGGAGAATTCGGACGACTTCGTCTTCGACAACCAAATGCTGGCCCAATGCGTGCATTTTGGTTTTCGCATCGGTGAAGTCTCTTGTCCTACGAAGTATTTTGAAGAAGCCTCTTCCATCAACTTTCGGCGCAGCGTGAAGTATGGATTCGGAGTCCTCGCCACGACGATGCAATTCGGCTTGCAACGCGCTGGGATGATTCACCTTCCTCGCTTCAGCAACAAAGGAAGGAAGCTGGAGACAAAAATTTCAACATACTACGCCCGCAGTAGTGCACGGCCGGGGTGAGGCGGGCAGCGGTAACCTAGATTTCCTTCGACTTCGCTCGGAGCGGCTCCCCTTCGCGAGGAATGCCAACACACAATATGGTGAGATCACTTCTTCCCCGACAGGAAACCCAGCACCTTGCTGGCGAACTCATCCGAAAAACCGAACCTCGCCTTGGCGCGGGAGTAGAGATCGACCGCCTTCTTATCCAGCCAAATCATCGCCGACTTTCCCAAACCATCCTGCGGACGCGCAAAATAGTCAGTCGAATGTCCGACAACTTTTCCAGCCTGCTCAACCGTGTAGTAGTACAGAGCCAGGCTCTTGCGCGATTCGCCCTCGGGACAGGTCAGGGGATCGGGAAACCCATGCAGCGAACGTTCGTCAGTAGTAAAGATGAGCGCATGGTTCAGCAGCGGCAAATACTTCGCCGCGTACCGCGCCATCTTCCCATCTTTGCGCTCCCAAAGCTCGATTGATCCGCCCCACTCTTCCTGCCATGCCGGATTCAGATACAGGATGAGATTCACGCGCCGGCGCCAATTGCGATGGAAGTGGTGCATAGAAAAATCCGTATGCACGTTGAGATAACCGCCGCGCCCGGACTGATGCAAGCCTCCGCCCTCGAGCATGGGATCGGCCATCAAATCCGGAATACCTGTCAACTTCGAAATCCAAGCCACGAACTCCGGCGAATTCAATTCGTCGGTGACCGAGCCCAGCGTGGGAGGAAACAGTTGCCGCTTTGCCATTCCCAACTTGTTCTCGTTGGCATGCTTGTACTGCGTCCACGCATCGGTCGAAGCTTGGGGAAACTGCTGCGCCATCTCCATGGCGACCTCGCGATCGAGGAAGTCCCTCAACAGAATGTGAGGGCATGGTTTGTTATCACGATACTGCCGGGCTAAGGTGGGCAAGGGGGGCGCCCACCGTTCATAGGGAAACAACCGAATCGGGGCTTGAACAGCCCGCGCAGTCGACATTCCGGAGCCTCCTGGTTTCGATTGTATCCGATCGCATCGGCATGACGCCCGGAGCACAGGTATCAAACACGCTCCGGCAGAAAAAGTCGGTACCAAGCGTTAAGAGGAAGCGAGCCAAAAAGCGCTCGCTCGGAATGGCAATTAAGGCACTCTGCAAACCTTCACTGCTCCGTTCTGATAAGGGCAGTCAAGCCCTGCCACTCCTGGCTGTTGCACGACCGCCCAGCTCACGCCGTAGGTTTTCTTCAAATGCTCGAAATCTTGCTTATCGAATTTCTTCCAAGGCGTTTGCGCCTGCACTTCGGTCCACCAATTGTCGGCTAGCGGGGGAAACATAGTCACCGCGCCGCTATCTTTGGACAAATCGGCCAGCCGGCTTCTCTCGGCGAGGCAGCGAAAGCCGGTCGTATCTTCACCCTTGAGCTGCATGAAATCAGGATCAAGCGCAAATATGGCGTCTACGGGCGTGTTATCCCGAACCCATAGAAATGCCTGCGCCCAAGGATTCTTCGGGGCAGCTCCCGGCCACTCGATATGCGCACTGGCGGGGAAAAGCTCGCGCTGTGCGATATACATCCCCACCGCCAGCGGCGCGAACAGAAGCATCCAGCGCCAGATGCGATTCTTCAGCACGAATTCGCCCAGTAAGCCGCCCATAATCAGAAACAGCAGCAGGTAAAGCAAATGCAGACTACGCAGAGGTTGCAGCCGTGCAAGGCTTTCAAAGCGCGCCGGCAAGTCGACCACGAGCGCGGCAATAAAGTAAACCACGTTGTAAATGATGAGGGCGCGGCAGAGCAACGTCAGCCGCTGCCATTGGCGCGCTCGCGCAATCCGGCCAAACCACCAAAACAACAAAATCGGCGCGACGGCCCCCAATTGTTCATACCAGGTCCAGAGCTGGATGTAGTGAAATTCATGGCGCATGGCCGCCGCGTGATATGCCGCTGAAGTTGGGGGCGTTAAAGAAAGCCCAAATGGCGAGAAACCGCAGACCACGCTTGCCGCACCCAGCGCTGATACACCATCGGCGCGCGCCACAAACCAATCCGTCACCACCAGCAGAAGGCAAAACGAAAGCACAAATGCTGCCATCAAGGGATGTACGCTTCCCGCAAAGGCTAGCCATAGGAACGCGCGAAGGTATTTCTTTTCCAGCGTCTGAGTGACCGCAAAGATCGCGGCCAGAGCGGCCAGATTCCTCGGGTTCAAATATTGATCCATGATGTACAGAGCGGTGCCGGCGACGGGTATCGTCAGCAAAGCGCCGAGCAGCCACACGCCACCCCAGCGTGCTCTCGCACTCGAAAACAAAAACCCGCTCAACTGCCAACAGGCAAGCAGCAGCAAGAAAATCGATGCGAGATGCCAGACAAATAGTCCCGCAGTCAGCGGTAAATGGGTTAGACGCAGAGAAAGCGCAATTAAATTTGGGAAAATCGTGAGACTGGCATGCGCGGCAAAAAATTCCTGCCCTGCCGGAAACAACTGCGGATGCAGAATCTGCTCTACTCCAGGAAGATAGATTTCGGCGTCCTCGGCAAAGGGATGATACCCATGCACCAGCAGGGCGAGCACTGTCACCAGGAGTAGCCGGATGTAGGGAGTTTTATTGGAGGAGATATTGTTCACCTATGGGCTGGTTTGCAGGTTTTCGCGCGAGGCTGGCCCGCCGTTTTCGTTGGTCGAACCATGAAGTGACGGCGTATGCCGCCAGTACGACGCACTGAGGATCAATCGGCCGCCGGTAATAATCCTCCGGGTGAGTCAAGTAGTAAACAATGGGAAAGAAAAAAAACACGATCAGATACGGCATGGCCACAGATCGATCGATCTTCCAAGCTCGCCAGAGTCCCATCAAGGTTAATACCGTAAGCCCCGTGCAGAACGCGATATTATACGGGTCGGCCGGTTCTTCCCGCAGATAACGAGCGCTGAAGCTCCAGAAGCCGGTCCACAAATAAATAATTCGCCGCAAAGTCTGCTTCCCATAGAGCAGCCTGTGCGAATCGATGAACGCCAGCCCTTCGTGGAGTTTCTTTGACGTGTACGCGATCTCGCCGAGTTGCTGATATTCGCGCCACTCATTTTTATTGTCCGTCGGGTGGTATCCGGGAGGGCCCCAATGCCACATGTCCTGATTATTTCCGCAAAAAACCTCCAGCCCCAGACAACTGCGAAAGGGGATTGCCTTGTGGAATGTCCGATAGTTCCGAATAAACCAGGGCGACACCGTCAAAGTGACCGCCAGTATCGCGCCCAATCCCGGCGCCAGCCATCGTTTTCCGGTTGTATATAAGCGATACCACGCCCAGGCTCCCAGAAACGGCGCCACTGACATGATGATGGGATCGGTCAGACCTCCAACTCCGCTGAGCACGCCAAAGCCAACCCAGTGCCAAAGCGAAGGCGAATTTTCCAGATACAGCGCGGCAAGAAACACAAGAGTCATGAGAAGCGTCGTAAGAGTAGTTGCCCAGATGAAATCCGCCGAAAAATAAATTGCGTAAGGAAAAAATGCCCAGGCCCATCCCGCCCATGCGGCCGTCGGTTCGCCAAAATGTTTGCGAGCGATGAAGTAAATGGGAATGCAGGTGAGCGCCGAGAGCAGGCAATCCAAACTCAGAGCCACGATCGCCGAGGCCTTGCTGTAAATGCCGAATAGCTTGAAAATTCCCGCCAGTAGATAGGGATAAACCGGCGCCAGCCACGCCGTCGGCCCGGTTTTTTCAAGCAGAGGATTGCTGAAGCCCTCGCCCTGCGCAATGGAACGTGCAATTCGTCCGGCCTCGCCGCCCATTCGCCAATGATCGCGATAGGGATTGGTGCGCTCGGGATATAAGAACCACATCACTACCAGACGCACCACGAGCGCGATCAGAACCATGGAAAGCAGAGAACGGTTGCGCGCTGCGCGTCGCTGAGCGGCCAAGTTCAGTTCACTGGTCGTTGAGGAAATCATTCTCCAGAAAAAAAGAATAGTCATTTACTCTGTCACAACGAGCATCCCCCGGTTAGTTTTTCGGGAGTGTTTATCGTCGGCGCTTGCGCCTTCCGTGCGCTGTACGTAGCATCTAAAGTATAGATGGCGGCTGCGCTCGTACCAGATAGGCTTCGACCCGGCTTCGCGATGGGCGAAGTGCTCAACTTTGCCTACGACACATTCTGCGCCAACAAGGTGCGCTTCGCACTCACCGCGCTGGGCATGGTCATCGGCACCGCCTCGCTCATTCTCGTAGTCACGATTGGCATGACCGGCAAGCAATGGGTCATCGCGCAGATCCAGGCCATCGGCAGCAACGAGATTTGGGCCGAATATCAGGGACAACAGCATATCAGCAACTCGGCCCTCGATCCGCTCACCATTGATGACGTCGAGGCGGTCCGCGAGCAGGTTCCGGGCGTAGTTGCGGCCACGCCCGTCATCTCGCTGGGCGAACGCATTCCGGTCGGTAATGGTGACGAAAAGGACATTCAGATTCTCGGCGCTTATCCCGAATATCCGCGGGTGCGCAATCTCAAGGTGCTCGCCGGACGCTTCTTTGATCGCGAGGACGAGCAGGCGCACAACAAAGTCGGCGTCATCACCGAAAAAATGGCTAAAGCCATCTACGGCTCGCCGCGTGCCGCTATTGGCAAGGTCGTCAAAATCAGCGGACTCCCGTTCGTCGTCATCGGCACTTTCAAAGAGGGTGCGGAAACCTTTGGGCAGACCGAAGTGACCGATGACACAATGGTCATCCCTTACAGCGTCAGCCGGTACTTCCTCGAAACTCCCGCGGTGAAGATGATTTATTTCTCTATGGAAGATACTTCCATGGTTCCCACAGCCACGGCGCAGATCAAGCGCGTGCTGCAATCGCGCCATCGCTCGGAATCGGTCTACGGGGTGCAGAACCTGACCGAGTTGCTCACCACCGCCGATCGTGTGGCCACCGGCCTCACTTGGGTGCTCCTTCTGATCTCGCTGGTGACGCTGCTGGTCAGCGGCATAGGCATCATGAACATCATGCTGGCCACAGTGACGTCGCGCATCCGCGAAATCGGAATCCGCAAAGCCATTGGCGCGACCAGCCGCGAAATCCGGATGCAATTTCTGGCCGAAGCGATCCTCATCTCGCTTATCGGGGGCTTCGCCGGCATCTTCATTGGCCTCGCAATCCCTTATTCGGTGCGCTTTCTCACCGAATACCGTGTGCCCATCTCCGGATGGTCCGCCATTATTGCCATCCTGGTGTCGTCGGTTGTGGGCGTAATCTTCGGCACGGTTCCAGCCGCCCGCGCTGCCCAGTTGGATCCGGTGGAAAGCCTGCGCTACGAATAGTTCGATCGTAAAACGATTGCGCAAGTTGTACCGCTAGGCTGCGATCATCATCTCGTCGACGTAGCACCACCGCCAGTCTTCTCCCGGCTCGACCGAACGCATGAGAGGATGCCAGCTCTCGTGGAAGTGCCGGGTGGCGTGCTTGTTCTTAGACGAATCGCAGCAGCCCACGTGCCCACAAGAGAGACACATGCGCAAGTGAACCCACGTGTCTCCAGTTTTCACACAGTCTTCACACACGTGTTTGTCGGTGGTAGTGATCTTGATTTGATTGAGATGAGTACATTTCTTGGCCATGGTTCGCTCCCGAGGTCCACCAAAATTTTGCCCTGCCCTGGCGGATTGCTGAGAAACTCCGTTCACGCCCTCAGGGGCTAAAGCCCTCCAGAAAAAGAAGGCCTTTATCACAGCGCGCTGAGAGCGCTCCGCCACCCAAAATCGGATTTTTCAACGAACGGATCGGCCTCGTTCTAGTTCGTTCCGATTCCAGCGCGCCAGATTTGCGGCCGCTTCATAAGTGCTCTGCAAAAAGCTCATCAGGGTCTGGCGCGGCGAGGCCGCTCGCCTCACATCGTCATGCGTGAGGAGAAACTCCTTCAGTTGGGGATGATAGAAAGCCTCGGTTGGCTGCACTTTTTGCGTTGAAAATCCCTCCGGCTCAGGCGCAGCATACGCGTAAAACGCCGCTTCCTTAACGTCGCCACCGCCCGGCCAAAAGCCCGCGCTGATCACCTCATGCGAGTAGGCCTCGCGCGTAATGGCATCGGCGCCCTCGCGTTCCGGCGCCCGCCGTCCTGAAAATCGCGTTACTGCCAGGTCGAAACTGCCCCAGAAGAAATGCACTGGGCTGCACTTGCCGATAAATCGGCCGCGAAACTCCTGAAAGACCTGGTCGCTCAATATCAAAATGTGCCAGAACCGGTTCGCGTATTCAGGATCGTACGAAGCATGCTGTGTGTCTTGCTCAAAGCGTATGGGATTTGGAACTTCTACCGGCAGCGTCCAGATTTTCACGGTGATGCCCAGCGACTGGAGCACAGACATGAATTCTGAACAGAATGCGGCGACAGATTGCGGTCGCAACGGCAGCACTCGCGATTCATCCCAGCTCGTCTGAACGATCAGCCGGTGATCGACGAAATCAAACTGCACCTCGAAAACCCCGCCGCCGTAGGGAATCGCGCTGGTGGTCAGCCCCCGCGCATCGACGTACAGCGGAACTTGCCACCAATGATTCAAGTGTGGGCTGAGCGCCAGCCGAACCTTGCCGACGAGCTGCGTCCACATGTGCAGCGTGGCGTACGTATCCTGCCATGCGGCCAGCGGCAACTCCGGCCATGACTCTTCGTTCCGGCTGTGCGGGCTCACGGCCATGGAGGATCCCAATTGCGGTTCAGAAAATCGTATCACTACGTTTCAGGTTCAGCTTTCCCGCGTAACGACGGTTCGCCCCATCAACATAGCTATGGGCCGCCTTTTTCCGGCTCGGCATTCACTTGGTTTCTGAATTGCTGCTCCGTGCCAACAAAAAACTCTTCATACTTGCGTTTGCCGGAGGGGCCTACCGCTTCGCCATTGATCTTGCCCCAGATCAGCTTTTGCGGCCCAGAATCGGCAAGCGGGCGCACCTCGGAACCGGAATAGAGATAATAACTGTCATTGGCCCATCCGTACGGTTCCGGCGAAGATGTTTTGAATATGCCATCGGCCGGAAACTTGACCACACTCTGCCCGGCTTCCTCGGGTAAAGGCGGTGCGCCGGAAACTTCGAATTCAACGCGCACCCAGCCGCTGTAACCTTCGGGAATCGGGAAGCGCAAAGAACGTTGATTTGAAAATGGGTGGCTTGAGGTCCGGTGGCCGGGCCACGATATGACTGCAACAATAATTGCCAGGCTGAGTATGCCGGCAGAGATGCGCGACCAGAGTTTTGCGCCATTGGGGAAAAACCATGTTGGTGCTGCGCCTTCGGGCCTTTCGCGAAAACTCACGATAGCCGAGTAGGCGCTAACGACAACCAGAAGGGCGATCGCGAGATAAGCCACTAACATCGGTTATCAGTAGGATGCTCGCTCGGGCTGCGTGGCAACAAGCTGAGATGGTTCATCCCTGGGATCGGCCATCCCGACATCGACGGCATGAACTGGGGGATTCTTCCCATGTACTGTGAAGTTGTGGTCCGCTTCGCCAATTTCGACCTTGCTAGATTCGCCAGGGCCGGACCATAGAAGCACCACAGCGTAAGCGCGCCGACCAGAGCTATCTGCGCAGCCACGCGGGGTTTGAAAAGGCTGACATAAGCCGCAATCAAAAGCAAAAATGATCCGAAAAGCGCCGTAACTTCCAAAAGATTGAATCCAGCCCCGTACACGATGAGTGAAAGAAGAGAATAGAGGTGGAATCCCGTGACCATGGCAGCCACAAAATAAAGAACAAAAGGCAGCATTCGAAACCCCTTAGATGCAGCGCCCGATTGCCGTTGAAGACGTTGCAAGCAATATCTCTACCTTACGGCTGTGCGCCGATTTCAAAGTTCAGCGTGGAAAGAGACAGCCGGTATTGATACTGGGCATTGACGTAGCCGATGGCAGCGTCGGCCTGCTGCAATTGCGCCTCGCTGAGTTCGGCAATCGACGCCAGGCCAAGTTGATAGCGGCCCTGTGCCAGGGTCAATCCCAAATCGGCTTCCTTAGCCAGTTCCTGCGCCACGCTGACGCGCTGATACGCTGTGTTAGTAGCCAGCCAGGCGGTGCGCACGTCGCGCACCACGCTATCGCGCAAGTCGCGCGTATTCTGAATGGCGGCTTTCGCGCGGTAATTGGCTTCTGATGCTTCCGCAGTGAAGAGAAATCCATTAAAGATGGGAACACTCATATTCACGCCAATGGCGCCATACCATGGAGAAATGAAGTAGCTGGGAAAACAACTGCTGCCGAAGCAATCCGGCCGTACGGGCGATACTCCGGCGATCCCGAGCGTACTGATGGTGGGAAAAAGCTGATCGCGCTGGGCGTGGCGAAATTTTTCCGCCGCTTGCTGACTATAAATAAGCGCCTGCAAGTCGGGACGCTGCTGGAGCGCCGTATTGATCAGCCCGTCTACATCTACCGGCGGCGCGGGCGGTTGCGCTTCTTCCTCAGCGAGTACGAAATTCACCTGCTTATCGAAGCCAAGAACTGCCGTCAGCGTTGCGAGTGTGGAATCCACATTGTTCTGTGCATTGAGCAGCAGCAGTTTGGCTTGCGACAAATTCACCTGGGCAAAGGCCAGGTCCAGCGTCGATCGCAGCTTATTCTGGGTCAGTTGGTCGACCTGCTGCTCTACCGATTGCCGCGTGGTCACGGTCTGCTGCGCCACTTTCAGCAAAGCCTGTGCCTGTAACGCATTGTAAAAGGCCTGGTCGGTCGCCAGGACGATGTCTTCTTCGGTGGCCAGCGCGTTGGCATTTTGGGCTTTTTCCTGAAGCTTGGAGGATGCAACCAGATTGATGGTGCGGCCGAAGTCGGTAATCAGTTGGCTGAGAGTAACGCCGGCGCCCGCATGTTCAAGCAGACGGGATGCTGTAAGCGCACCGGCGCCGATGCGGCTGCCTTCA
>JASIKQ010000032.1 GCA_030049565.1 Candidatus Sulfotelmatobacter sp. | reverse complement strand
GTGGACAAGAGCGTGCCGCAGCCGCAGCGCGAGTTGGACAAGCCGTTCCTGATGCCGATTGAAGACATCTTCTCGATTCAGGGCCGCGGCACGGTGGTGACGGGACGGATTGAGCGCGGCAAGATCAAAGTCGGCGAAGAAGTGGAAATCGTCGGTTTCCGCGAGACCCGAAAAACAGTTGTGACCGGCGTCGAGATGTTCAAGAAGCAGCTGGATGAAGGACTGGCGGGCGACAATGCCGGGTTGCTGCTGCGTGGCATCGCGAAAGAAGATGTCGAGCGCGGCATGGTGCTGGCCAAGCCGGCGTCGATCACGCCGCACACCAAGTTCAAGGCGGAGGTTTACATCCTGACGAAAGAAGAGGGCGGGCGGCATACGCCATTCTTCAAGGGATATCGTCCGCAGTTTTACCTGCGCACGACGGACGTGACGGGAGTGGCGGAGTTGCCGGCGGGCACGGAGATGGTGATGCCGGGCGACAACGTGAGCCTGACGATCGAACTGATCACGCCGGTGGCGATGGAGAAAGGCCTGCGATTCGCGATTCGCGAAGGCGGCCACACGGTGGGCGCAGGCACGATCGCGGAGATTTTGCAGTAAGGAAGCTATCAGTTCTCAGCCGTCAGCCTATCAGTTGGTTCGCGGCTGACGACGGAACTGAGGCGGAAATCCATAGGTCCTTCGGCGACAAAGAACATCGCCTCAGGATGACAACGATTTAACTGAGAGCTGACAGCTGGAGTTTAGCCATGCCCCGAGAGATTATTACGTTGCAGTGCGGTGATTGCAAAGAGCGGAATTATTCGACAACCAAGAACCGGAAGACAACGACCGAGCGGCTGGAGCTGAAGAAGTTCTGCCGCCGTTGCCGCAAGCACACGCCGCACAAAGAGGTGAAATAATTGAGCAATTGAAAACTAGCGCGACCGAGCCTTTCAAGTGCCTCAATTACTCAATCACACAACTACTCGATGAATTCAGGGGCGTAAGCTCAACGGTTAAACTGCCGGTCTCCAAAACCGGACTTGGGGGTTCGAATCCCTCCGCCCCTGCCAGATTTTGGAAGGACGACGGAAAGGGACAATGTAGTCATGAGTGTGGAGACGAAGAAGATGGGCAACTCAATCACCGCCGCCGGAGACTTTGGAGACCGGCTCAAAGCCTGGCCGGAGCGGATCAAGTCGTTCTATAACGACGTGCGCACTGAGATGCGCAAAGTTACGGCGCCCTCGTGGAAGGAAGTGCAGGCGACGACCACGGTGGTTGTGATTACGGTGTTCATTTTCGGGCTGTACTTTTTCATTATCGATAACGTAATCCAGCGTGCCGTCACGTTTTTGTACAGCTATTTCGGTCATCACTAGGGCCGCAAATCTGGCCGGAGCAAGAGTTGAATGCAGGACGAAGAGAAAAATCAAGCTGCTGCCGATGTTGGCGCTGAAGCCGCGCCCAGCACTAATGGCACGGAAGCAAAACAGCCGCCGATCACAGATGCCACGACTGCAACTGCCAGCGCGGATGGCGCTTCCGCAGCCGCCGAAGCCCCACGCAATCCGAATCTGAAGTGGTACATCATCCACTCGTATTCGGGATTCGAGCGCAAGGTAAAAGAGTCGCTGGAGTCGCGGGTGCAGGCATTTGGCTTGCAGGACAAGATCGGGCGGGTGCTGATACCGACGGAATCAGTCACGGAAGTGCGTGGGGGCAAAAAATATACGTCGGAGCGCATGTTTTATCCCGGCTACGTGCTGGTTGAGATGGACATGGACGATCACGTCTGGCACGTGGTGAAGTCCACGCCACGCGTGACTGGGTTTGTAGGCACCGGGCAGCAGCCTACACCGCTTTCCGAAGAGGAAGTGCAGCACATCGTCTACAAAGTTGCCGACAGCCGCGAGAAGCCCAAGCTCAAAGTAAAGTTCGAGAAGAACGAGACTGTTCGAATTTCGGAAGGGCCGTTTGCGACCTTCCAGGGCATTGTGGATGAAGTCAACGAGGATCGCGAGACATTGAAGGTGATGGTGACGATCTTTGGGCGGGCAACGCCGGTGGAGTTGGAGTTCAACCAGGTAGAAAAGGTGGCTTGAAGTGGCGACCTTTACGGTCAAGTTGAAGGTCTGGAATCCAGCGAATCCCAGCCGCTCTGCCGAACTAGAAGCTTGGGCGGATACGGGTGCAGCATATAGCTGGATCTCCAAAGAACGCCTTGAACCGTTGGGCGTGCAGCGCGTCAGGCGCTTGCAGTTCAAAACGATCGAAGGCCACACGGTGGAGCGAGACCTGGCGGCTGTTTTCTTGTCGGCGGATGGTTACACCGGTGGAGACAACGTGGTGGTTGCGGAACCGGGAGATTTGGAAGTTTTGGGAGCGCACAGTTTGGAGTCATTGGGGCTCTCCGTGGATCCCGTCCACAAGAAATTGGTGCCGCTAGTCGTTGCGCTGGGATTGTCGGCACGAGAAAAGTAGAGAGAGGGAAATGGCAAAGAAAGCTACAGGTTTCGTGAAATTGCAGATCGCGGCAGGCAAGGCGACACCCGCGCCGCCGGTTGGTCCGGCGCTCGGTCAGGCGCAGATCAACATCATGGAGTTCTGCAAGCAGTTCAACGCCCGCACCAGCCAAAAAGAAATGGAAGGGCTGATCATCCCGGTAGTGGTAACGGTCTACAACGACCGGTCGTTCACGTTTATCACGAAAACGCCGCCGGCGTCGGTGCTGCTCAAGCGGGCGGCGGGCATTGCCAAAGGATCGGGAACGCCGAATAAGGATAAAGTCGGCAAGGTTACGGTGAAGCAGGTCGAGGACATCGCCAAGCAGAAGATGCCGGATTTAAATGCGGCATCGATTGATGCGGCGGTCAAGAGCGTGCGTGGGACGGCAAGATCGATGGGAATCGAGGTCATTGGGTGATTGAGCGAGCGGGTGATTGTGTCATTGAAAAACAATCGCTGAATCGCTCAATGGCTCCATAGTCAAATGCACCACGGCCAGCCGATTCATAGGCGAGCGGTGGGAGACAAGGAAAACCAATGAGTAGAAAAGAAGGAAAAAATATCGCGAAGGCACATGCGGCGGTAGAAAAGCGTCCTTACGTGCTGCAGGATGCGGTTCCGCTCCTGCAGAAAGTGAAGTACGCCAAGTTCGATGAGACAGTTGAGGTCACGCTGCGGTTGGGCGTCGATCCCAAGCACGCCGATCAGATGGTGCGCGGTACGGTGGTGCTGCCGCACGGGTTGGGCAAGTCGAAAAAAGTTCTGGTAATCGCGACCGGCGACAAGGTTCGCGAGGCCGAAGCTGCGGGCGCGGATTATGCCGGCGGTGAGGAGATGGTCGAGAAGATCACGAAAGAAAACTGGACTGATTTCGACGCGCTGATCGCCACGCCAGACGTCATGAAATCGGTGGGACGTTTGGGAAAAATTCTTGGTCCGAAGGGACTGATGCCGAATCCGAAGACGGGCACGGTGACTTTTGATGTGGGCAAGGCGGTGCAGGAGGTAAAGGCGGGCAAAATAGAGTTCCGCACGGACAAGACGGCGCTGGTGCATTGCCCGGTGGGAAAGATTTCGTTCACACCTGACAAGCTGATCGAAAATGCGACGGTGCTGATCACGAGCGTGATCAAGGCGAAGCCTTCGGTGGCGAAGGGAAAGTATATCAAGGGCTGCTATTTGAGCTCGACGATGGGCCCGGGGATTCAGTTGGATACGGCTCCGATCGAGAACGCGGCTAAGGCGTAGAGCACAGCCGGACTACGCCGGCGGACAGCCGAGGGCGGCTGTCCCCACCTCGGCATTGCTACGAAAAACGATAATTAAGGACTGAATCATGGCGGTCAGCAAAGCGAAGAAAAAAGAACAAGTCGAGAAGCTCAGCGGGGAACTGAAAAACGTTTCGAGCGCGGTCGTGGCGACTTATAACAAA
>JASIKQ010000325.1 GCA_030049565.1 Candidatus Sulfotelmatobacter sp. | reverse complement strand
GGCTTGTCTACCGGTGGTCCGAAGCCAAAGCTCATTCCCATGCAGCCGAGCCCGATGGCGGATACTTCGAGATTGCTTTTTCCTAATTTGCGTTTTTGCATAGTTCCTCTTCTCTTTGGTTGGACGAGAAATGCGTGGCCAGCGCTACAAAATCGCTAGAGGTTGTGCCGCAGTGCCGGTGTTAGCTCTTGCGCACGGCAAGCCAGGGCGTTCCGCGGTAGGACTCTGCCACCACCCA
Organism: Candidatus Sulfotelmatobacter sp.; assembly: GCA_030049565.1. Taxonomy (GTDB): domain Bacteria; phylum Acidobacteriota; class Terriglobia; order Terriglobales; family Acidobacteriaceae; genus Sulfotelmatobacter. Next base: position 10,067 of record JASIKQ010000325.1, on the reverse strand, counting down.
GGCGGCGGCCGTTAGCGCCAGAGAAACGGCAGTCTCGCTCCATTGGAAGGCGTCTTTGGAACCTGCCGCCACGATGGGTACCCAAACCAGCAGCGTGAACAGGCCGATCTCGAACGCGGAGAGCACGGCTGCAAGCCGTGCATACACGCTAATGATCACCGCTACGCCCGCGGCAATAAGGGCACAACCGGTGAAATACGCCCAGAACCGGTGCCATGGCAGCCAGCCAGGCACCAGTTCGGCGGTATGTTGGAGATAAAGGAAATGGGCCACGCCTATGGGTATCAAGGCGAGGCCGTAGAGAATCCCCGCGATGCGGAGGCCGTTGTCGCCGGTGGCGAAAGCAAGCCGACGCCTGTCCCAGTCAGCGGCGAACCAGACATACAGTACCCAGCTGCCCGCGACCATCAGCGCGATCTCAGCAGCGGACCACCAAAAATCCACAGTGGGAGAGATGAAGATACCTGGCCCTCTCACCAGCAGCAACCAGAGCAGGAGATAGGCGAGCAGTACGCGGGCAGCGGAGGCGGCTGCGCGCTGCCAGAGCAGGCCCATACCACACGCCAGGGAGATGAAGGAGCAGAGGTAAGCCAGTGCGGGAATGCGCTCGGGCACCGGTTGCCATAATGGGACGAAATTGCCTTTAACAAAGCCCGCGATTCCGAGGGCAATCATCGTCGCCGCAAAGACCGCATGACCCAGGCTTGCGATGCGCATGCAGTTGTCCCCAAGTGTCACTTTCTCCGCATTCGGATCGGCGTTAGTCTGAGCTTACTAAATCTCCAATATCACCGGCATGATTAGTGGTCTTCTTTGCGTCTGCTTGGAGATGTAGCGCTTCAAATCGGCGCGAATTTTTTCTTTGATCACGCCGTAGTCGGCTTTCTCTTCTTCGCTGGAAAACGCGAGCGTATCTTCGACGATGCGGCGGGCGCCATCGAGCAGGCCGTTCTCGCCGGGATTAAAGCCGCGGGTCACAATTTCCGGCGAGGTCTCAACTTTTCCCGATAATTTGTTGATCGCGATGATGGGCAGCACGATGCCGTCTTCGCTCAAGTGACGGCGGTCCTTGATAATCAAATCTTCGACCACATCGGTGCGGTTTCCGGAGTCGATGCAGACGCGGCCAACATTGATGCGGGCTACTTTGCGGGCGCCGAGTTCATCAAATTCGAGAACGTCTCCGCTTTCGATGAGCATGACTTTTCCCACCGAGCCGTGCATGGCGGCGGCCATTTCCGCGTGCAGCTTGAGCTGGCGGTACTCGCCGTGAATGGGAATAAAATAGCGCGGTTTTACTAGATTGATGATCAGCTTGAGCTCTTCCTGACTGGCATGTCCGCTGACGTGAACGGGAGGCGAGGTGCCATCTTCGTAGATGACGTAAGCCTCGCGGCGGAAGAGGTGATCGACCATGCGGTAAATGGTTTTTTCGTTACCCGGGATGATGCGGCTGGAAAGAACAACGGTGTCGCCCTTTTCGATTTTGGCGTGCTTGTGATTGTCAACCGCGGCGCGGGAGAGCGCAGACATGGGTTCGCCCTGGGTGCCGCTGATCATGACGCAGACTTTTTCGGGCGGGAAATTTTTCATCTCGCCGGGAGTGATGATCAGGCCCTCGGGAATTTCGAGGTAGCCGAGATCTTCGGCGATTTCGGCGGAATTGTTCATCGAGCGGCCGACGAAGGTGACTTTGCGTCCGTGCTGATGGGCGAGTTCGACGGCCAGCTTGATGCGGTGAATGGAGGAAGAAAAACAGGAGATGAATAAGCGGCGCTTGGTATGGGCGAAGACTTCATCAAACTTGCGGCGGACGGCGCGCTCGCTGGGTGTGTAGCCCTTGCGCTCGACGTTCGTCGAATCCTGGAAAAGGGCGAGGACGTTCTGTTTGCCGTATTCGGCAAAGGCATGTAGATCGAACAGATGATTGTCGGTGGGCGTGGGATCGACTTTGAAATCGCCGGTGTGAATGACGACGCCTAGCGGAGTGTGAATGGCGAGCGCGACGCAATCGACCAGACTGTGCGTGACCCGGATGGGATGAATGGCGAAAGCTCCGATGCGGAAGCTCTCGCCGGCGTGGATTTCGCGCAGGTCGGCATCGTCGAGCAGGCCGTGCTCGTCGAGCTTGTCCTCAACGTATGCGAGCGTGAACTCCGTTCCCCAGACCGGCACATTGAGTTCTGAGAGAATCCAGGGAAGGCCGCCGATGTGGTCTTCGTGGCCGTGGGTGAGGATGATGCCACGGACTTTCTGGCGATTCTCAATCAGGTACGAGATATCGGGGACGACGATATCGACGCCGAGGAGTTCGGCTTCGGGGAACATGAGTCCGGCGTCGACGACGATGATGTCGTCTCCCCAGCGCAGGACCATGCAGTTCATGCCGAATTCGCCAAGTCCGCCGAGGGGAATGACGTGAAGTTTGCCAGTGGGCATGGGGTACAGATGATGCTAGCACGCGGGAGGCAGTGCCGAGGTACGAAGTTACGACATGAAACTGCGAGCTACGAGCTTCGAGCTAGGGGCGATGAATACTTGGGGATTCCTGATGGCGTTCTTCTGCAGGCTGAGTTAAGGTGAACTTAATGGCGGAACAGGAAAAATCTTGGTTGCGTGGACCAATTGAGAAGGCGCTGATAAAGGGCTTGACAAGGGCTTACTCGACGGTACAGGTCGATCCACGAAAATTTTTGATTCAGTTGCGGACGGCTTACCGAATGCCGATTAGCGGGTATCACGGCGTGTATTCGCTGGAGATCGGGGAGATCGACTCGGTAGCCGACGATGTGATTCGCAGCGGAATGAAGCTGGCTGCGGTGGAGGGAGCGGGGTTTGGTTTAGGCGGGCTGATTACGATGGTTCCCGATATGGGGATTTTGTCGGCGATCACGATGCGGACAATCCAGAAGTTGAGCCTGGTGTACGGGTTTCAGTTTAATACCGACGGCGAGATTGCCGAGCTTTGGATTGCGGCCGCAAGCGCGGCTGGAGTGGACATCAGCCGTGATCTGCTGGAAAAAGAAGTGGTGAACAGATTTGTGCCGCGGGTGATCGAGCGGATTGCGGCGCGGGCCAGTACCGAAGTGGTGGAGAAATGGGCGGGACGGGTGATTCCGCTGGCCAGTTCCGCGATTGGGGCGGGATTGAATTATTGGTTCGTGCGGGCGTGGGGAGAGCGCGCCAAGGAACACTTCCGCGAGCGGCATTTGAAGTTGCGACAGCGAGCGCACGAGACAGCAGTGGGAACGCGCGTCCTTCCCGCGCTGCCAGTGCAGGAGGGATGATCGTCTTAGGATGACCGCCTTCCATTGTTCCGCCATCCTGTTCGATCTTGACGGAGTTCTCGTCGACTCTACGCGCTCCGTGGACCGGCAATGGCGCATCTGGGCGCGCGAGCAGGGGATTGATGAAGAACAGGTCGTAGCCATTGCGCATGGGGTGCGAACGATTGAGGTAGTGCGGGCGATGACTCCACACCTTGATGCCGAGACGGAGGTTCACAAGCTGGAAGCACGGGAAGCGGCTGATCAAGATGGAGTGAGGGTGATGCCGGGTGCGATAGAGTTGGTGCGGACGATTCCTGACGGGCGATGGTGCGTGGTCACGTCGGGAACGCGGCTGCTCGCGAATGCGCGATTGAAGTTGGCCGGAATTCCATTTCCCAAGGTTTTGATTACCGCCGATGATGTGGCAAATGGCAAGCCGCATCCGGGGCCGTATTTGAAGGCGGCTGAGATATTGGGTGTCGCGCCTGAGGACTGTTTGGTGATTGAAGACGCTCCGGCGGGAATTCAGTCGGCTCGTGCGGCGGGGATGAAGGTGATTGGATTGACGAGCACATTTTCCGGACAGGCATTGAGCAACGCCGATGCGGTTATCAGGGCGCTCGCGGAAATTCAGGTCGGTTTCGATGGTACTAGGATGCTAGAAGTAGCGATCAGCTGAGCCAGGTTTAGCTCAGGACAGTTATTAAAGGAACTGATCAAGAATGATGGCTTCCAGTTCGTTCACGCGCTCAAACACAGGATCGTTCGTTAGAAAGGCCGTGGCTTGAGCATGGATTGCGGTCGCTGCTTGCAGTGCATCTGGCGTTTGCAGGCCAAACTGTGCGCGGATTTTAGCAGCACGCGAGGCAATCTCAAGATGCGGCGCCACCCACTCCAGGTTCGGATAGGTTGATAGGAGGCCAAAGAGGTCATTAGCTCTCATTAGAGCGTTCTGTCGATAGGGGTGAACCAGAAGCTCGGTCATCGTAATGGTCGAGGTAACAGCGGACGAATCGCCCTGCTCCAGAGAGGAAAAAATGCAGTCCGCTAAGGGCGCATAGCGAGGATTGGCCTCCCACTGGTAGATGAAGATGCAGGTATCGAGCGCGAAGCGCCTGTGGCTGCGGAGGGAAGCACGGAAGCGCGCTATCTCCAACTTTGCCTTTCCTTCTTCAGATAGTTCTTTGGAAAGGCGCTACCGCGGCCCAGAATCGCCTTGTGATAGGACTTGGGCTTCTCCAATATGAGAATCTTGCCACCGTGGATTTGAACGAGAAGCTTATCGCCGGGTTTAAGCTGCAGGGCTTCGCGGGCCTCGCGCGGAATGACGATCTGGTTCTTGGAAGATAGAGTCGCTTCGGACATCGCTTTACATTATATCATAAAGTAAATCGCATACGAGAACCCTATCGGAGCTTTGTCTACCGCAGCCAGTCCTCCAGTTCAATGCCGCGGTCGGTTTTTTCGTCGCGGTATTTCACAATTACCGGCGTGTAGAGGGAGATTCCTAAATCTGCGGCTTGGCCTTTTCTTACTGCGCGTGAGCCGGGGACGACTACGGCGCTTTCGGGCACTTCAAGCGGCGAGTCGGGCATAGCGCGGTAGACTTCGTCACGAACCAAATCATAAAGCGGAGTGGAGCGGGTAAGAATTGTTCCTGCGCCGAGAACGGCGCGCTGACGCACTAGCGTCCCTTCGTAGATTCCGCAATTTCCTCCGACCAGAACATCATCTTCAATGATGACCGGAGCAGCATTGACCGGTTCGAGGACACCACCGACCTGGGCAGCGGCGCTGAGGTGAACCCGTTTGCCGACCTGCGCGCAGGAGCCGACGAGTGCGTGGGAGTCGATCATTGTGCCTTCGTCGACGTAGGCGCCGACGTTGATGAACATGGGTGGCATGCAAATGACGGACGGAGCCACGTAGGCGCCCACGCGAACCGAGGAACCACCAGGTACGATGCGGACGCGATCGGGAAGAGAAAATTGGCGGGCAGGGAAAGTCCCTTTGTCGACGAAGGCGAGCGAGCCCGAGCGCGTCTCAACTAGCGCCCCCATCCGGAAGCCGAGCAGAATGCCTTGTTTCACCCATGCATTGACTTGCCAATGTGCGTCGATCTTTTCGGCGGCACGAATCCTGCCCTGGGTGAGTGCGTCGCGAAATTCAAGAAACACGGGCCACGCATCGGGATTGTTCTCGAGTTCGCTTTGCTCGGCCAGGCGTTCGATGGAGGATTGGAGGGACATAGGATGGTTGATTGTTGATTCCTGATTGTTGATTTGTCAAAGTGTGTATGGCTTTGGCGAAAAGCGTGATTGAGATGCCACTACGAAACAGCAGGTCGCGCGACGGCGCGTTGCGAGCGGCAAAGCCAATCACAACGCTGGCCTCGGCATGACAAAACCTCTGGACAGCCGCAATCAGCAATCAAAAATCAACAATCAGCAATTGCGTCACACGCACTTGCACTCGCTGCGAATGAGGATGCCGGGCATGGCGTGGGCGGCTTGGCGGCCGGCAGATAAATTGGGGTATGGACCGTGCCAGCGGGAGTGGTTGGCGTCGTGGCCGGCGGGGCGTCCTTTGCCCTGGTTGCATTGGCCGCAGGTGCCGCGGTGCAGAACGATTTTGTGTGGGCCCGCGGCCCAGTTTTCATAAATATAAAATTCGGCAGTGTGCGGCGTGGGCTGTTCGGGCCGGGAGATTAATCCGGCTTCGGTGGCGATTTTGTGCAGCCTGGAACGCGTGTCGCGGCGCATAGGCAGAAGCGGCAGGCGGTAATTTTCCTCGATCTTGCCCATCATCGAGAGAACGGCTTTCACCGGGAGTGGGTTCGATTCGATGAAGTTGGCCTGCATTAACGCCAGATATTTGCGGTGAATGCTGCGCGCGGTTGGCCAATCATTATTAAGCGCGGCACGGGTTAGGTTCGCCATTTCGTTTGGGATTTCGTTGGAGGCGACCGAAATAATTCCTACTCCCCCGAGCGCGATCACGGGCAGGGTGAGGGCGTCGTCTCCCGAAAAAACTAAAAACGATTCCGGGACGGCGTTGATGGCTTCGGCGATTTGGGTCATGTTGCCGCTAGCTTCTTTGACGCCGACGATGTTGGAAATTTCGGCGAGGCGAGCGAGAGTGGCGGGCTCGATGTTGGCGGCGGTGCGTCCGGGGACGTTGTAGAGAATGATCGGCTTGTCGGGAACGGCTTCGGCGATGGCTTTGAAATGGCGGTACTGGCCCTCTTGCGTGGGCTTGTTGTAATACGGGGACGCGGTGAGGATGGCGTCGACGCCGGGGCGCGCGGCGACTTCTTGCGCTTTTTCGACGGCGTCATGGGTGGAGTTGGAAGTGGCTCCGGCGACAATGGGAACTCGTCCGGCCGCGACTTCGATGGTGGTGTCGATGACGCGCAGCCATTCGTCGTGGGTGAGCGTGGGGGTTTCGCCGGTGCTGCCGCAGGCGAGGAGAAAATCGATGCCCGACTCGATTTGCCAGGCGACGAGGTTGCGCAGGGCAGTATCGTCGATGGAGCCATCCTGATGAAATGGTGTGACCAGAGCGGTGCCACAGCCGCGAAGTTGCATGGTAATAAGATAGCGCGAATGGCCTTGCGGGGAAACAGCACCGACTATTCACTGCCGCGCGCGCAAGGTGGCGACGGCGTAAAAGTGCACTTAGGAACGACGCGGGCAATCTTTTTCGGTTTAGCTTGCATTGGTCATTGGGCCTAATCTTGCCGTTTGCCCAGCAGCTTGACGCAGTTATAGACCGTGCGTGTGCAGGTCATTGGCAACCCAACTTTTTCTCCGATTTCCAGCACCGATCCCACCAGAGCTTCCAACTCCATCGGCCGACCGGCTTCGAGGTCCTGCAACATCGAAGTTTTATGCTCGCCCACTTTTTCGGCGCCTGCGATCCGCTGATCGATGGAAACTGGCAGTTCCATGCCTAATTTGTGAGAGACCGCCTCTACTTCCTCCATGACGCTGCGGATTACCCAGGCCACGCCCGGATCGCGCGCCATCTGCGCGAGCGTTGCCCGGGTGAGCGCACTCACGGGATTGAATGACGCGTTGCCCAGCACCTTGACCCAGATTTCGTGCCGGATGCGGGTAGTCACGGGACAGCGGAAGCCGGAGGCGATCAGGGCTTCGGCAATTTTGCGGCAGCGGTCGGAGCGCGTGCCGTCCGGTTCGCCGAGCGTAATGCGGTTTCCCTCGATGTGCTGAACCACGCCGGGCTCGGGGATTTCCGTCGCAAAGTAAACGATGGACCCAATTACGCTCTTGGCGTCAATCGCGCTGGCGATCACGCCGCCGGGATCAACCCGCTGCAGCTGCATTCCATCGAATTCGCCACCGAAGCCCTGAAAGTACCACCAGGGAACTCCATTCTGGGTGCTGACCACGGCTGTTTCGGGCCCCAACACCAGCTTCAACTGTGGGGCAAGCTGGGTCAGCGCATGCGCCTTTACTCCGAGGAAAACCACATCAAATGGAGCAGCTTGCTCGAACGAGCCGATGACGGCAGGCTTTGCAGTGAAATCCGCCTCAGCACTCTTGACCTGCACACCGCGCTCCTGCATGGCGCGAAGGTGCGGCCCGCGCGCAAAGAGCGTTATATCGCATCCGGCCTGCGCCATGCGCGCCCCAATGTAGGCGCCGATGGCGCCGGCTCCGGCGATCAGGAATCTCATCTTTGTTCACTCACGCTGATTGTTGTACAGATCTGATTGTTACGCAGATCATGCGCGTTGTTGATTATCCACGAGCGCGGCGGCAACGGCACGCCGGCGGATTTTCCCGGTCGCGGTAGTAGGAATGCTCTTTACAATATAAATCTTCTTGGGACATTTATATTCCGCCAGAAATTCGTGACAATGCTTGATCAGCACCGACTCGGTGGCTCCGTGCGGCTCGTGCAAGACCACTGCCGCGGCCACTTCCTCGCCCAGCGTGGGATGCGAGCAGCCGAACGCCACCGCTGCCGCCACGGCGGGATGTTTCAATAGAACCTCATCGACTTCGTGCGGGGCGATGTTTTCCCCGCCGCGAATGATGATGTCTTTTATGCGGCCAGTCAGATGCAAATAGCAATCCTGATCAAGCAGGCCCTCGTCGCCGGTACGAAACCACCCGTTGACGAAAGCGCGAGCGTTGGCTTCGGGATTGTTTTCGTACCCGCGAAACACGTTCGCGCCCTGAATCACGACCTCGCCCCGCTGGTTGTTGCCGAGATGATTGCCGGTTTTATCCATAATAGAGAGGCGGAGACCGGCGCCCACGCCCACCGACCCGGCCTTGCGGTGCCGTGGCGGCAGAGGATTGGACGTCATCTGGTGGGAGGCTTCGGTCATGCCGTAAGCTTCGACGAAGGGCACTCCGAACATGTCTTCGATCCTGTCAATCAGTTCTTTGGAAAGCGGCGCGCTGCATGAGCGAATGAACCGCAAGGTACGCGCCTCGGGCGGCTTGTGATGCGCACGGGCGAGCAGAAGTTGATGCATCGTGGGTACGCCCGAATACCAGGTAACACGGTGTTCTTTTACTGTTCGCCAGAACGTCAGCGCATTGAATTTTGTCGGAACCACTACCGCGCCTCCGGAAAGCAAGGTCGACATGGTCGAGCCCATCAGGCCATGGATATGAAACTGCGGCATGATGCACATGGAAACATCGTCTTCCGATAGCGCGTAGGTGTTGGCAATGTTTGCCGCTGACACTGCCAGATTGAAATGCCGCAAAGGCACGCGCTTGGGACGGCCCGTGCTGCCGCTGGTGTGCAGGACGAGCGCAATGTCATCAGCCGTAGGCTCGGTCGCTTTCGCGCCGGAGGGTGCGCCCGCGATGCTGACCTTGCCGCGCTCATCCATTTCGACCGATAAGACTGGAATCTTGCGATCGAGCGCCGCCGTGCGGGCAAACTCCGCTCCTACAGGCGGGCAAAGCAGAACCTTGGCATTCGTATCGCCCAGAAAAAAATGAAACTCTTCGTAGGGATAAGCTGGATTCAGGGGCGCTGCCGTGCCGGCGATCGAAGCGGCGAGAAAACTCACAATCGCGCGCAGCCCATTGGGCAGGGCGATGGCGACCGCATCACCGCGGCGAATGCCAGAAGAGGCCAGGGCATTCGCCATCTCGATGACCTGCTGCCGCAACGAATCGTAGCTGACGTGCAGGCTGAGTTCGGGAACAATAACGGCGGTGTGACTGTCAGCGAAATGCAAAACATCCAGAAGCGTGTCGACGGACTTCAGTGTCATTCGTAGTTGCTTTCGTTTTGAAGAAGCGTGGTTCAGAGTTTGCTGAAACGCTCGGGCGGGAGACCTCAGGGGCTAAAGCCCTCACGGGGAAGCAAGGCTTTGCCGCAGCGCTTGAAGCGCTGGGTCACCCAAAGCAACCGCGCTGCGCTACCCAAAACCGAGTTTCTCAGCAAACCTTTCAGCCGCGTCCTCACGATCCAAGCGTAACTAGCGCTGGTATCCTTCCGAGGTCAAGGCCTTACTAAACTCCCGCAGGAAGAATTGCACATTTTCTTCCGTGGCCAGTGGGCCCATCACGCCGATGCGGAATACCTTGCCCGCGAGCGGCCCAAAACCGCCGGCGATTTCGATGCCGGGGCCATCTAAGAGGTGCTTGCGGACTTTGGCTTCGTCTACGCCCTCGGGCACGCGAACAGTGTTCAGAGTCGGAATGCGGTGCTCTGCCGGAACGTGCATCTTTAGGCCGAGGGCCTCGATGCCATTTACAAAGGACCTGTTGCTGCGGCGGTGCCGCTCCCAGCGATTCTCGATGC
>JASIKQ010000324.1 GCA_030049565.1 Candidatus Sulfotelmatobacter sp. | reverse complement strand
CGAGGAGCCTTGTTTTGGCCACGAGGGATCTGAGCGCGGCGCGCGAATCCCGAGCGCAGTGAGCGACTTAAATCGCACGTCTGGCGCGCCTCCTTATGACGAGCCCAGCGAAGCTGACCGCTATCAAATGATCCGTACCTATTTTACGATGCTGATCGAGGAAGAACTCCCGGACGCGATCGGCAAAATGAAGCAGTTTGCCTCGTGGTTCACGCACGGGGTACCCGGCGGTGCAGCCCTGCGCAAAGCGATCTATGAGTCCAAGAGCGACCTCGAGGTGCTCGAGCGTGTGGAAGAATTCTTCGAGCGTCGGCTCAACACTGCTAGGCAACAAAGCCTGATGGACAGGAACGTCATATGCTCCTGAGGGCCACGTTTCTTGTTGTCGCGGCAGGGCTTTCTTTTGAATGTTCCTGCCCAGCGCGGACGGCTGTCAGCGTGCGCGTCATAGACGCTCGCAGCGCTAAACCTCTCAAAGATCGACAAGTTTGGGTACAGTTTTATCCCCAGGCATCCCAAAAGATACAGCGAATCACGAATATGAGTGCATTGGACGGGAGAGCGGATTTCAGGCTGCCTGAACCGCCGCCCGAAGCGATTTACGTTTCGCTCACGCGGGACGATCTTTCTTGTGGCGGAGTTACGGAAATCAAGCTAAATCAAGATGCAGGGGACCTGTACGATGTTGTTTCGGGGATGGAATGTCGGATACGTCAGGGCTGCACTTTCCGGGCAACCATTTTGCCACTTTCGTCTTTTTCCAGATGCGCCCATGGAATCGTTGGATCGTGCGTGAAGACGGTCAGCCATTTTTCCGGAATCGCCTGCGCGTAATACTGCTTCTTGCTCTCAATGGTTTGCAGCGGATACAGATCGAACGACATGCCCCAGGTGAGGTCGATGTGGGCGGTCGTGGGAATCAAATCGGAAATGTAGCAAGCGGTTTTGCCCTGGCTCTGCACAATAATGGCCTGCATGCTCGCGGTGTGGCCAGGGAAAATTTTCACGGAAATGCCAGGGACGATTTCTTCGCCGCCTTTGAGCAGCGTCATCTGCCCGCTCTCAACCAGCGGATCGTAATTTTCTGAAATATAGCTGATCGAATCGCGCTCGCTTGGCTTGCGTGCATATTGCCACTCGCCCTCGGGAGCAAAGTATTTCGCGCGCGGGAACGTCGGAACGACTTGGCCATTCTTGTCACGAACTGTGTTCCAGCCGCAATGGTCGAAGTGCAGGTGAGAATTGATAACAATATCGATATCCATTACGGAAATGCCACCGGCTGCAAGATTCGCCAGCAAGCGTGCCGGCTGTCCATAGATTTTGATCATGCGCTCAGAGAGCTTATTGCCAATGCCGGTTTCGATGAGCACGGTCTGTTTGCCCGTGCGAATCAGCAGAGAATTCAGCCCGGCGGTGCAATAGTTCTTTTCATCGGCCGCCATCTTGCGCGACCACAGGACTTTGGGAACGACGCCGAAAAATGCGCCACCATCGAGAGGATAAGTTCCGTCGGAAAAGATGCTAAGTTCGAAGTCACCGAGCTTGAGACTTTCCATGCAGTCTAGTTTGCCATAGCTGTACTTCGTTCCTGTGCGGCAATCCAGCCTTGGACCTGTGCGTCCAGCACATCGAGCGGCAACGCGCCACTACCGACAATTTCATCATGAAACGCCCGCACATCGAATTTCGCGCCTAACTTTTGCTTTGCCTCTTGACGCAGCTTCAGGATTTCCAACTGCCCGAGCTTGTAGGCCAGAGCCTGGCCGGGCCATGCAATGTAGCGGTCCACTTCGGTCTGAATGTTCGGCTCATCCATGGCCGTGTAGCGACGGAAGTACTCGACCATCTGGTCGCGCGACCAATGTTTGGCGTGCACGCCGGTATCGACGACCAATCGAATGCAGCGCCACATTTCATTTTCCAGGCGGCCGTAATTGCTGTATGGATCCTGATAGAAGCCAACTTCTTTGCCCAGCCGCTCGGAATAGAAAGCCCAACCTTCTGTGAAGGCGGTGTAGTCGCCGTTGCGGCGAAAGGCTGGCAGGTCTTGCATTTCCTGCGCGATGGAAAACTGCAAGTGATGTCCGGGAACGCCTTCGTGGTAGGCAATGGCTTCAAGATTCAAAAGCAGGCGGTGTTCCGGGTCCCACTCGTTCACGTTAATGCGGCCCGGCCGGGAGCCGTCCGCTGCGCCCAGCGTGTAGTCTGCCGGAACAGAATCCTTGGCGCGGAACGAATCCATGGGCACGATGATCAATTTGTTCTTCGGCAGCCTTCCGAACAGCTTTGGCAGTTCGGCCTCCATCTGGCGCGCGTATTTCGAATAGAGATCGAGCAGTTGCTGGCCGCTGGTCGCATAGAGGTTGCGATCTTTCTTAATGTGGTCATTCAGGCTGGCGAGGTCTTTGAATCCAAGGCCATGGGCGACAGCGAGCATTTCCGATTCGGTCTGGGCCAACTGCTTCAGGCCGATATCGTAAATCTGATCTGGGGTGAGATCGGTCGTCGTCATCTTGCGGATGGCGAACCGATAACGCGCATCGCCATCGGGGAGAGACCACACGCCGGGTTCGCTGCGGCCTTGGGGAGCATACTCATCGCGAAGAAAGTCGGCGAGCTTGTGATAGGCGGGAGTTACATCGTGGCTCACGGCTTCCAGAATCGCGGCGCGAAGACGCTCCTGTTCAGCTTGAGAAATTGTCGAAGGGAATTTATCCGCCGGCTTGTTGAAAGGGCTGGCGCCGGCGCTGGTGTTGGCAATTTCCTGTGCCTGACGAGCGGCCTTTTCCAGCAAATATCGTGGAGGCATGAGCTTGTCGCGCATGCCTTGCCGCATGTTGACGATGATCTGATCGAAAAGCTGCGGGACCCTGTGCAGCCTGGAAATGTAGTTTTCGTAGTCGCGCACATCGTCAAATGGGGTTAGAGAGACCATATCAACCAATTCAGTGTGCGGTCCCCCGAACTGGTTGATGGGCATTTCCCAGGGCTTGAACTGCGCACCTTCGATGTTCGTGCGCAGGTTCCGCACCATCAAGCTGCGACTCAGAGCATCTTGCTCAGGCAAACCGGAAGGGTCAATCGCCTCACACTTTGCGAGGAATGAACGCCGTTGTTCCACATCGGCTTGTTGTGCCTGCGGCGACTGGTCGGAGAAGCGGTCGTTATAGCGTTTGTCGCCAAGAGAAGTAGCGAACTCAGGGCTGCGACGCAGTTCGTATTGCCACTCCTCGTCGAAGAAAGTCCTGAGTTGCTTTTGGCGGCTCGCCACATCGGGTGTCGTCGTACCGGCAACCTGGCCTGGGGGCAGTAGCGCAGCCGCGATAAATAACGAAAGGAAAAGATGGACCGCTTGCATGTAGGATCGTCTCCGGGCGAACCATTATGGAGGAATCGAGGGCGAATGACAAACGCTTCGCCCGAGACGAACCCGAACCGATGCAGTTAATTATGGCGCTACGGCTAGCGTCATTCCGAAGCCCCGCGTTTTCACCAGCAGGGCGAGGAATCTCGCGCGCAAAGCTGCAACGTGGTCCACGCGAGATCCTTCGCTCCGCCTGAAAAACGGCTGCGCTCAGGATGACGTCAGCGTTTTGCTTTCGCCGGTTCTGGCGCTCCCACGCGCTTGCTCACTTCAAACTTCATCTTCCCAGCCTTCTTATCAGCGTCGACAATGACGTGGTCACCGTGCAGAATCTCGCCGTCCAAAATTTTCAGCGCCAGCGGATCCTGGATCAGCTTCTGAATCGCCCGCTTAAGCGGTCGCGCGCCAAAATTCGGATCATAGCCCTGCGTGAATAGCAGATCCTTGGCCGCATCTGTCAGCTCGATGGAAATTTTGCGCTCGGCTAACAGACGGCGAACATCCTCGAGCCGCAGTTCAATGATCTTGACCAACTGCTCTTTGCCCAGCGGACGGAAAACGATGATGTCATCGACGCGATTCAGGAACTCAGGCCGGAAGTGGCCGTGTAGCGCGTCCATCACCTGTTGCGAGGCCTCGTCAAACTCCTTCTCAGAGCGAACTGCCTCGCTTTGCAGAAATGAAGATCCGATGTTCGAGGTCATGATCAGGATTGTGTTCTTGAAATCGACGGTGTTGCCCAGG
>JASIKQ010000323.1 GCA_030049565.1 Candidatus Sulfotelmatobacter sp. | reverse complement strand
ACACTTTTGGCCCGAGGGTCTGCAATGCTCCGCGCTCGCTTTGTCGTTGGGGTCGTTTTCACGGTTTTCCTGGCTGGAATTTGTGTGGCCCAGTCAGCTACTGCCAGCTGCAATCTTGATGATGGACGGCAAGTCTATATCCGTTACAACCCGGTAAGTTGGAAAAGTGAGAAGCCGCCTAACGGCAAGCCATGGGCGCCGGGCGGTGCGCCGATGACTCTGTTTACGGAAGCTGATCTTACCCTCGGCGGTTCTGTCATTGCCGTGGGAGCTTATACGGTTTATCCCATTCCTGCGAAAGATAAATGGACGCTTGCGGTGAACAAGAATGTCACGGCGGGCGCTCCCTACGATGAAAAGCAGGATTTGGCGCGCGTTGCCATGGAGACTGATCAGGTTCCCGAGGCTTCGGAGACTTTGGAGGTCGCATTTGCCCACTACCCCACCAAATGCACTCTGCGCATCTACTTCGGGAAGGTGGCGTCGTTTGCCGATTTCATGATCAAGTAGAGGCGCATGTATCCTGTGGCTTCCTGTCTACGACGATCGCTTATGCGTGCACTCGTCGTAATCTCTATCGCGGCTGTGGCGTTAAGTCAGTCCGCGCCGCGGACGCAACTTTCACATACTAGCGAAAGCCTTCGCGGCGTCAGCGTGGTTTCACGGCAGATCGCTTGGGCTTCGGGCACGCACGGCACTTATCTTCGCACTACCGATGGCGGGTACATATGGACACCCGAGCAGGTTCCGGGCGCCGAAACCCTCGAGTTCCGCGCGGTGGTGGCATTTTCGGCCGATGAGGCTTTTCTGATGTCGGCCGGCCCCGGAGATCAATCGCGCATTTATCACACCAATGATCTTGGCCGGCATTGGCAGCTGCAGTTCATGAATACAAATCCAAAAGGCTTTTTGGATTGCATGGTCTTTTGGGATCGAACGCATGGCGTCGCGCTCGGCGATCCCGTGCCTGATGAGACAGGCAAGCTGAAATTTGAAGTATTGATGACCTCCGATGGCCAGACGTGGACACAAGTTCCCTCTTCGCGTCTGCCGGCTGCGGTGGAGGGCGAAGGCGCGTTTGCGGCGAGCAACAGTTGCCTTGCTATTTTGTCTGCCGGCGGCGCGTCTGGCAATGGAAATATATGGTTCGCTACCGGCGGTAAAGTGGCACGCGTGTTTCACTCGCCCGATCGTGGCGAAAGCTGGCAGGTTTTTGAAACTCCGATCATGCACGGTGCAGACTCTACGGGGATTTTCTCCATCGCTTTTCGCGATGCGCTGAACGGTGCGATCGCGGGCGGAGACTATAAGCATCCTGAAAAGGATGGGCCGAATCTCGCTTTCACTAACGATGGAGGAAAAACATGGAATCTCTCGAAGATTTTTCCGCAGTCTTATTATTCTGCAGTGACCTACGACCGCGGGCGCAGGAACCGGGCTCGCCCGCGGCTATTCATCGTCGGCCCTAAGTTTGTCTATGATTTCCGTCCGCCAAGGAATCCGACTCGCATCAGCGAGAAAAATGTGCAATTCAATGCGCTTGCAGCTTATCCGGATGGCGGAGCGTTGGCGGTCGGGCCTAAGGGTACAATTGCGTCCATTCCGTAACTCCCAAACGATGACCAAAGTTCCATAGCTTACCTAGTCCTTCCAATCCCTGTTCAAGACGCCGATCTTTCCATGAAAATTAAACAGGCTTAATCTGCTGATGTTCTCCCCCAGACTGAGAACGTCCGTGAAAAATCTATCTCTGGCCATCGTCTTCGCCGCTGCAACAACTTTTGCCCAAACTGTGCCGGCATCACCCGCGGCGCAAACCGCACCCGGCGCACAAGCGCAGATGGCGCAAACTTCAGCCGCTCCGGTGAACGCGCCGGCGCCTACGGTTTCGCGAACCACCAGGGCGGTTCACTACCGGCTGCAAGGCGGATCGACCAAGGTCGATTTTCATGGAACCGATCTGCTCGAGCGCGCCACGGGTGAGGCGCGTGTCGAAGGCAAAAAGATCAATTTCCAGATTGATGTGAAGTTTCAGGGCTTGGAAGACGCCACCAAGTTCGGCCTCGAATATCTGACTTACGTTTTATGGGCGGTATCGCCGCAGGGACGTCCGTTGAATCTGGGAGAAGTAATGCTGGAGCATGGCAACGCCCACCTCAAGGCCACCACCGACCTGCAAACCTTCGGCATGATTGTGACAGCTGAGCCATATTTTGCCGTCACCGCTCCGGGCAACATGGTGGTGATGGAAAGCGCGCCGGTCACCGAGGCTGGCACGGAAAATATCGAGGCCAAATACGACCTTGTCAGCCGGGGGACGTACTCCTCGACCAACACCCACATTCAGGATGCGATTTTCGGCATTGACAGCAAGACTCCGCTGGAACTTTTCGAAGCTCGCAACGCGCTGCGCATTGCCCGGATTGCCGCCGGCGACAAATACGCGGCATTCATTATTTCGAAAGCGGGCCAGCAATTGTTGCAGGCGGAGAGCGCGTACCGCCAGAAGCAAAACAAAACCGCCGTAGAAGCTCTTGCGAAAGAAGCCACCGAAACCGCTGAAGAAGCGCGCTTGATGGCCGTCAAACAAAAGGCCGAGGACGACGCCCAGGCCGCGGCCGCCGCTCGCGAAGCCAAGGCCCGCGCCGATGCCGAAGCCGAAGCCAAGCGGCGGGCCGAAGCCGAGGCAGCGCGCCTCGAAGCCGAGAAAGCCAGAACCGAAGCCCTGCGTATGAAGCAAGAAGCAGAGCAAGCCGCGGCCGAGGCGGCGCGTCAAAAAGCGGAAGCGGAGCAGGCCAGGGCTGAGGCCATCGCAGAGCAGCAGAAGCTTGCCGGGGAGAAAGAACAAGCTCAGCAGGCCGCGCAGCAATCGGAGCTTCTGCGGCAGCAGGCAGAAAAAGAGAAGCAGCAAGCCGAGTATGAAAAACAGGAGCTGCGCGCGCGCCTGTTGCAGCAACTTAACAGCATCTTAGCGACCCGCGATTCAGCCCGTGGACTGGTTGCCAACATGTCCGACGTTCTCTTCCGCAGCGGCAGCTTTGAGCTGCTGGCGGGTGCGCGAGAGCGCCTGGCCAAAGTTTCGGGAATCGTGCTCGCGTATCCCAGCCTGCATGTCACCATCGAAGGTCATACAGACAGCATCGGCAGCGACGAGTACAATCAGCAGCTCTCCGAGCGCCGGGCTGAGGCGGTGCGGGACTATTTCATCCAGCAGGGCATTAATTCGGCCAGCGTGGAAGCCCACGGCTACGGCAAGAACGAGCCGATCGCCTCGAATGATACCTCGGAGGGACGACAGCAGAACCGGCGTGTGGAGCTGATTCTCTCGGGCGACGCCATTGGCACCGGCCAGAATGACACTGTTTCGCAGTCCGGATCCGGAGCACAGCGCTAAGGCCCTGGCTTGAAGGGTCGGCCGCAGCTATCGCCATAAAATCATAGGCCCAAAAGTCCCCTGCCAAAGGTTTTTCCTACGCCCGTAAACAACCCTTGCCGAGCGCATCGAAACCCATTACCCTATGCAGAACCCGGCTTATGTTCACTCCGCACCCCAACCTGGCCGATAATGTGAACCGCGCGATTATTCAATCGGAAATTGAAGGCGGGGTCTTTCTGCACGATCTGCCACCGGCCACGGTTCTGCGGATACAGACCATGCATCATTGTTACACTGCCGTGTTGCTCGGCGGCAGTGACGTTATGATCTCGGGGCATCCGGAATTTTGTCCCGACCCGGTACATGTGGCGATTGCCGGCTCGACCTGGGGTGGGTCCATGCTCAAGCTGCAATTCGTAGGGCGCGGCATGCATCTGGAATTTCATCATCCCCAATACGACACGCCTATTATCACCTCTCCAATCCAGGAAATCCGGGATTATCAGCCTGCCCCAGCCGTGCCTGCGGCGATCAACTCGCTTAACTATTAGAGTCATCGGCCATTGACTTACGAGGCCGGTCACTCTACCATTCCCGCCAAGGCCGAAACCGAAACAGAAGCCGGAAAGCCTCGTCTCATGACCATCACAACCCGCGAAGTCAGTCACGTCACCATCGTCGACATTAACGGACGAATCACTCTGGGCGACGAGCTCGGACAATTGCGCGACACCATCCGCCAGCTCGTGGCCGCGGGCCAGAAGAAGATTGTGCTTAATCTCGCCAAGGTCGATTACATCGATTCTTCGGGAGTGGGCGAGTTAGTCGGATGCTACACCACAGTTCGGAATGCGGGCGGCGAACTTAAGCTTCTGAATCTCGCCAAGAAAGTGCATGATGTTCTCAACGTCACCAAGCTCTACACCGTGTTCGATATTAAAGACGACGAGTTCACGGCGGTAAAGTCGTTCGACTACTTCTTTGCCAAGTAAGACGGGACTTCGGATTCGGAAGCGTCGAATCCCAACGAGTAACGCGACGCGTATACTCGCAAGCTTTTCCATTCACTGCGGCCATGTAGGCGCGCGTCAACATCGCGGAACTGCATGACCTGGGTGGGCCCATCCTCGGTGCAGATCGTTGAGGGTCACTCCGAAGGAAAGCCGTTGCACATTGTGAAAAGTGAAAGAAACAGGCATATCGTTGGCGCCTTTTTTTCAAGTCAAAAAGGAGATTGGGGCAGAGCGGGCTAAAAAAAGCTTCCAAAAGCGCAAAGTGCTTGAAACAAAACTGGCTCAAGTCCCATCTAAGTAATTAAGAACGCGGCAGATAGCGCTTCTCGACGAGACGATTGGCGGGCAAGTAATAGACGCGGCAGCACTTATGTGCTAAACTCTGTAGGTTTGTGCTCGCGGCACAACTCCGCGCTAACCCAGATCCCACCATTCAGAATGCATGTCGCCCCGTCCGCGGGGCGAACACAATAATTTTTTTGAGGATATCTTTTGGCACTTGAAGACAAATTTGACGACATAAAAAAGCTGGTCGACGCCGGGAAAGAGAAGGGATTTCTTACCTACGATCAGGTCAATGACCTCATCCCCCACGATGTGCACAGTCCTGAAGACCTGGACGACCTGCTAACTACGATTGGCACCCAAGGCATCGACGTGCTGGAAGGCCCCAAACCGCCTTCCGCCACGCTCGACCGCAAATTCGAAGACCTCGAAGAGGGAGAAGATGTCGAACTCGACCTTACTCCCGGCGCGATGGAGAAAACCAACGATCCCGTCCGCATGTATTTGCGCGAGATGGGAACCGTCCCCCTGCTCACGCGCGAAGGCGAAGTCGAGATTGCCAAGCGCATCGAGCGCGGCCAATTGCGGGTTTTGAAGGCGCTCTCACGTTCGCCCATCGTGATTCGCGAACTTCTCGCCATGGGCGAAGACCTCAAGAAAGGCGTGCGATCCATCAAAGAGGTTGTCACCTTCGACGAGGAAGAGATCACTGACGAGATTCTGCAAAACCGGCTGAACGAATTTACCGGCAAGATCGACCACATGGCCAAGCTGTACAAGAGGGTCGGAGTCTTGCAGGAAAAATACGTTGCCGTTTCTCAGAAAAAGCGGCCCAAAGATCATCGCCGCGCCCGCCGCAATCTGGCCCGCTCCATCGTGGGCGTCTCGATCGCGGTACGGATGTTGGGTTTCACCAACAGCGAACGCAAGCGCCTGATCGACCGCGTCAATAAAACCGTGGACAGCATGCGCTCGCTTGACCGGCAGTCGCAGAATCTCGAGCGCAAGGCAGACGCCACGCGCAGCGAAGATCAGAAAAAAGAATATCGCCGCCAGGCTCGCGCCGTGCGCAGCGAGATCGAAAAACTCGAACTCGAAGCCGGCGTGTTGTTCCAGGAGCTCAAGCGCACGCAGCGCGAGATCATGCAGGGCGACATGGATGCTGAGCAGGCCAAGCGCGAGCTAATCGAAGCCAACCTGCGCCTCGTCGTTTCTATCGCGAAGAAGTACACCAACCGCGGCTTACAATTCCTCGATCTGATTCAGGAAGGCAACATCGGCTTGATGAAAGCGGTCGACAAGTTCGAATACCGCCGTGGCTACAAATTCTCGACGTATGCGACGTGGTGGATTCGGCAGGCGATTACTCGTGCAATCGCCGATCAAGCGCGCACGATCCGCATCCCCGTACACATGATCGAGACCATCAACAAGCTGATCCGCACCTCGCGCCAGCTTGTGCAGGAACTAGGGCGCGAACCTACGTCGGAAGAGATCGCGAAGCGCATGGATATTCCGGTCGCGAAAGTGCGTAAGGTGCTGAAGATCGCGCAGGAGCCGATTTCTTTGGAAACGCCCATCGGCGAAGAAGAAGATTCGCATCTGGGTGACTTCATCGAAGATCGCGCTGTAGTTTCGCCGGCAGAGGCGGTGATCAACGTGAACTTGAAGGACCAGACGGGACAGGTCCTGCGCACGCTGACCCCGCGCGAAGAAAAAGTCATCAAGATGCGGTTTGGTCTGGAAGACGGCAGCGAGCATACTCTGGAAGAAGTCGGGCAGAGCTTCGCAGTAACCCGCGAACGTATTCGGCAGATCGAGGCCAAGGCGCTGCGGAAATTGCGGCATCCCTCGCGCTCGCGGAAGTTGCGGGCGTTTATGGATGGGGTGAGGGACTAGTCGACTCTAATTCGATACAGGCGCCCTGATTGCTACGATTGGGCTGACAGGCGTCGTTCAGTACCATCGCAGGCCCCGAGTAATCCTCGGGGCTTTTGCATGGGCAAACGGACGATTGATCGGCCATAAGAATATTCCTCCGCTCTTTTCCTCAATCATCCACAACGAACTTTCTCTCTCCACAGTTTCTGCACAGTTGTGGATTATTTCTCTATTGCGGGCCGCAGCGTTCTGCCGCAGAGTGGGTCCAGCGAATACGTGGCAAATTTCACGACTGGCCTAACGATGATTGCGGTGACAGCGGCAGCCGGCAATTCTCGAGGGTGAATTGCCGGGGGAAATTGGAAACGCGCGCAAGCGCATACCGGTTGCCCGGGCATTGCGGCCTCCTCTAGGGTGCGCTCTTTGGGCGTACTTGGCCGTCGGCACCGCGATGGTTGCAGCCATGAGATTCTCCGAACCGCATGCTTGCAATCAGCACTGGCCAAAGTGCACTCCTTCGGGGGCGCTGTCGGGCTAGTGACCATCGACTCGCCGCTACTGGCGGCGGGATGGCAAGAAGTGAGATCCACGAACAATGCGGTCCGGGTGGCTGGCCCGGACCGCATTTTGTTTTTCCCGCCTCTAATCAATTGATTCACGGATTGGCACCTATCTCGCGGACTAAAGAAAGAGACGTCGATCCGTGAAGATCCACTCCAATCCTTGAACAGGAAAAATATCGTTCCTCTTTTCTCGCAGCTTCCACAGAATATCGCCGCACTTCACAGCTTGTTCACAAATTCATTTTCTGTTTCGCCTTATATTCGCTTATACTGATTCCAAGTTTGCGCCACAGTGTTGTACGTGCCATGGCGACTATCGACCATAATCTCAGTGTTCTTCCCGCCGCCGTCGAAGCTGAGCGCTCGATTCTGGGCGCAATCCTGCTTGACAACTTTGCTTACAACCAGGCAGCCGAGCATCTGCGCGTCGAAGATTTTTCCCTAGACTCGCACCGCCGCATTTATGGCCGCATGGTCGACCTGGCGGAGTCGTCGCGGCCGATCGACATGATCACGTTGATCGACGAACTCGATCGCCACAAAGATTTACAGGCGATTGGCGACGTCGGCTATGTGTCAAGTTTGCTCGAGGGCGTGCCCGATCGACCTAGCATCGAGCACTATGTCAAGATCGTCCGCGACAAGGCGCTGCTGCGCGGTCTGATTCACGCGGCGAATACCGCCATCGCACGGGCCGCCGATCAATCCGACCCGGCCGAAGAAGTGCTCAGCGACGCCGAAGCCGCGATTTTCCAGCTTTCCGAAAAGCGCATTGGCCGCGGCTTCATGGGCGTGCAGGAAATCGTGCGCGAGTCGTTCGGGTCGGTTGACGCGCTGCTGCAACGCGGCCAG
>JASIKQ010000322.1 GCA_030049565.1 Candidatus Sulfotelmatobacter sp. | reverse complement strand
GATTTTGGCCTTGTTGACCATCGGCGTCAACCCGAGCACAGACGTCCCATTCAATCAACAATCAACCATCAGAAATCAACAATTCTGGCGAGCGTGATGCCTGCGTCGCGGCTTGAGGCACGGCCCGCGCCGGAAACGGTTGCGAGTGGCATTGCCGCAATCGATGCCCTCACGGGAGGTCTGCCACGCGGCTGCCTGGCGGAAATCTGCGGTCCGGCTTCTTCCGGGCGCACAACGTTATTGCTGGCGGCGCTGGCGGCGGCCACGCGGCGGGGAGAATTTTGTGCCCTAGTGGATGCCGGAGACGCTCTCGATCCGCGATCGGTTGCGGCGGCAGGCATTGAACTGGAAAAGCTGCTGTGGGTGAGATGCGGAGAAAATCTACCACGGAGACATAGAAGCACTGAGACGAAAAATTCCCAAGGTAAGAAAAATTCAAAATTTGCTAAAGACGAATCACACTCTGGCGAGGATTCCCTGGAGCAACTTTTGCGCGCCACCGATCTGCTGCTCGAAAGTGGCGGCTTCGGATTGATTGCCCTTGATCTTGCCGATGTGCCGCCGATGATAGCGCGACGTATTCCGCTGACTACATGGTTTCGTTTTCGCCGCGCAGTCGAGCACACGCCTACGGTGCTGTTGGCTATTGAGCGGCAGTCGATCGCGGGGAGTTGCTCTTCTTTATTGCTAAGGCTGGGAGCGGCAGGAAATCGGGCTGGCACTCAGAATCGCGAATGCATGACGCCCACGCATGCGCAATTGCTGACCGGACTGGAAATCAAGGTGGAAGTAGTGCGGTCGCGTATGGGCCACGATCGCAAACCCGCGCGCTCAGCCGAGATTACTTTCGCCAGCAAAACCGCGTGGGCGGGATGAAGCGATTGAGCGATTGGGTGATTGGGTGATTGAATATTGCGGTTCAATGGCTCAATCACCCAAGGACTCAATGACTCAATGTTGCTATGGCTTTTGCCTGCATCTTCGTGCCGAATTTTCCGATGGCGGCGGTGTTTCGCGCCGAGCCGGAGCTGCGCACGCGGGCAGTTGCGATTTATGAAGGCAAGCCGCCGCTGGAAAAAATTTTCGCGGTGAGCGAAAGCGCCGGGCGCATGGGCATTACAGAGGGAATGACGAAAGCTCAGGCGGAGCTGCGTCCGGAGTTGAGGCTGCGTCCTCGCTCGGCGGTGCAAGAATCGGTTGCGCATGCGGTGCTGCTCGATTGCGCGCAATCGTTCTCGCCGCGCGTGGAGGATGCCGCCGCCGATACGGCCATGGTTGACCTTGCCGGGATGGAGTCGTTGTTTGGCGCTCTGCCAAAGATTGCCCAGGCCATTTTCAGCCGCGCCGCAGGGCTTGGGCTTGAGGCGAATGTTGCCGTGGCTTCCAATCCTGATGCGGCGATGCTGGCGGCTCGCGGGTTTGCTGGCGTGACTGTAATTCCCTCTGGAAAAGAGGCCGAGCTACTTGGTTCGTTACCGGTGGAAGTATTGTTTGCCGGCCGGCACAGAGAAGATGTGAACGGTTTTCTCGCGACTTTGGAACGGTGGGGCATACGCGAGCTGCGAGCGCTGGCCGCGCTGCCTGAGGTTGCATTGAGCGAGCGCCTGGGCCAGCATGGGCTACGCTTGCGACAACTGGCGCGGGGTGGGAGTTCGCGCACTCTGGTTCCAGTGGAAGAACCGACGGTATTTGAAGAGATAGTGGAGTTGGAATTTCCAGTTGTTTTGCTCGAGCCACTCGCTTTTCTGCTGAATCGCATGCTAGAGCAGATTTGCGCGCGCCTGGCTTGGCGCGCTCTGGCTACGCAGGAACTGCGGCTGATGTTGGAACTGGAAAATTTTTCGGCGTTCCATCAACTATCAGAAACCGACAGTCAGCAATACCACTCGGCAATCGAAACTCGCAAATCGGCAATTTCTTTTCAGCGGACCCTCCGGCTTCCTCTTCCCATGCTTGATGTCAAACTTTTTCTCAAGCTGCTGCAACTGGAGTTGAATGCGCATCCGCCGGGCGCCCCCATTCGGAAAATTCATTTAGCTGCGGAACCGGCGCGGCCGCGATCGGCACAGGGAGGGCTGTTTCTGCCGCCAGCGCCGGAGCCGGAAAAACTGGAGCTTACACTGGCGCGCATTGCCAGCCTGGTCGGCGAAGCGCGCGTGGGGTCGGTGGAGTTGCTGGATACACATCTGGCTGAAAATTTCCGCCTGAAGCGATTTGCGGCTGGAGCGGCGCAAGAGACCATACGCCAAAAAAATTGGGAGGAAACTTCGGCGGAAGCAACCATTGCGGCGCTGCGCATATTTCGTCCGCCGCTCGGGGCGAGCGTGACTTTAGAAAATGATCAGCCAGCGTGCGTGGCCTGTGCGCAGAAAAAAGAAGTGCAGGGCAGCGTGCTGTGGAAAGCCGGACCGTGGCGCAGTTCCGGCGACTGGTGGGAGCGGGAAGCGTGGTCACGCGATGAGTGGGATGTGGCTTTGGAAACCGGTGACGGCATCGGGCTCTTTCGGCTGGTGCACGATCTGCTCGGCGGCGGCTGGTTTGTGGAGGGAACGTATGACTAGGAATTGTGCCATTGAGTGATTGAGCGATTGGCTGAAATCACACAATCGCTCAATCACTCAATGACTCAATGTATATCGAACTCCACTCCCGTTCGGCATTCAGCTTCCTTGAAGGGGCATCCCTTCCCGAGGATATGGCGGGCCGCTGCGCGCGTCTCAATATGCCTGCGATGGCTTTGCTCGATACTGATGGCGTCTACGGGGCGCCGCGCTTTCATATGGCGGCCAAAAAAATTGGGATTAAGGCGCACATTGGGGCCGATGTGCTGACAAATCTTTCACCACAGAGACACAGCGGCACAGAGAAAAGGGACCGACAATCAAAATTAAAAAGTTCCTCCGCGCAGGAGCCCGCCCTGAGCACAGCCGAAGGAGGTCTCCGTGATGGATTCAGACTTCCTCTTCTCGTTTCCTCCCGCACTGGTTATCAGAACCTTTGCCGGCTGATCACCAGGATGAAGCTGCGCGCGAAGAAAGGCGAAGGATCTGTACAGAAAGAAGAATTGGAAGAGCACGCCCAGGGTCTGATTTGCCTGGCCGGCAGCGCGCAGGGCTTGCTGGCTGCGGCTTTGCAACAAGGAGGTATCGAAGAAGCCCGCAAGCAAGTCGAGTGGCTAATTGGAATTTTTGGGCGTGGCAATGTGTACGTCGAGCTGCAACGGCATTTTCATCGCGAAGAGGAAGCTCGCAACCGGGCAGCGATCTCGATTGCACGGTCGCTGAATCTTCCGCTGCTTGCCACCAACGGCGTTTGCTACGCTACGGCCAAAGATCGTGAACTGTGCGATGCGTTTACCGCCATTCGCCATTACCGCACGCTCTCGACTGCCGGACGTTTGCTGGCGCGAAATTCCGAACGGCATTTGAAATCGCCGCAGGAGATGCAGCAGATTTTCGCCGATCTGCCG
>JASIKQ010000321.1 GCA_030049565.1 Candidatus Sulfotelmatobacter sp. | reverse complement strand
AGAATCTTCTTCCATTCCCTCGCGCCGTGTGTTAACAGGAATAAGCAGCTTCTGTGACCATGGCACTTGCAGACTGCACTAAACGTCGTGCTATAATCGCGCGCCGTTCCAGCACAAAGTTTCTGGCGGTCTTTTAATTTTCGTACCCGGTTACCTGGCGCGCCGTCAGCGCCGGGAACGCCAACCAAGATCAGGAGGAGCAATGACGTTCTACGACCCCACACTCTACGGACGTGATGAAGACGAAGAATTCGGCGACTCCGGCGCCTACAGCGAGTCGCTCGAAGAAGATTTCGAAGAAGAAGAAGAGGAGGAAGAGTCCGGCATGCCCGAGCCGGCGATGAGCGAACCGGCCGAGCCCATGGCACCGCCTCCTCCAGCACCCAAACCTGCCGCTCCCGCTGGCGGCGGCGCGCGAAAGCCTGCGGCGAAGAAGAAGGCAAAAAAGAAAGCCGCGAAGAAAAAGTCAAGACCGGCAAGGAAGAAGGCCGCGAAGAAGGCAAAAAAGAAAACTGCGCGGAAGCCGGCAAAGAAGAAGGCAAAAAAAGCAAAAAAGGGACGCCGGCGCTAGCGGATTCGGAAAGTTTCAGTTTGCGAAATACCGGCCTGAGATTGTGACCGCGGCATTGCGCCGCGGTGTTTTTGTTGTCCCGAGTATCCGACAAGTCTTGCGCAACGGCGCCCCGCGCGTTGGGCGGCATTGGTTGAGGCGCATTATTTGCGTGAGTTTTAATTCTGAAAGCAGAAATCCTGCTCTCATGGAAATCGGCGTAATTCTCCCGGCTGGGGAACCGCGAGGTGCGCCGATTCATTTCATTTCTATTTTGAAGTTGTGATTTTCTCCGCGGCCGTGGTTGTGTCAGGACTGGTCTTCGCCAGAGAACGAAGCTGCCCCTTAATCCAGTCCAGGCTCTTGCTTCCATCGCTGCCGATGGCGCTCACAAACTCCTGCCGGGTTTTGTACACCTCAACCGTCGATCCCGGCGGAGCGGCAGATTTCAGCTTCTCCTTCGAAACCTCGGGCGTTTCTTTTTCGAACATGCGCTCCTGCAGCCGGAATTTCCTGGCCTGCACTTTCGGCATCCAGTCGACGGGATCGAGAGGGGCCACCTTCTTCAGGAAATCGGCTTTCACATAATCAGGCCGCTCGTCTTTGGGCACGAACGGAGAGGTCGCCATCCAGGTCGGCCAATCTCCCCAGGGATCCACGGCGTCGAGCACTTTAATGCGCGGATCGGCGGCGGAGGCAAGGATTGCGATGCTGCCGCCGGAAAGCTGACCCAGTACGCCGACGCGCTCGATATCGACATCGCCGCGCGCTTGCAGATAATTGAGCACCATCTGCACGTCATGCGCCGAGACTGCCAGGCACTGCTGCAAGTCGCTCACGAACCACTCTTTCAGCGGCACGTCATGATAACGATGGCCGGTGAGGGCGGTGACAAAGCCGACCGCGGCAAAGCCACCTCTGGTCACGTATTCCTGAAATTTAGGATCTTGGAAGATTTTGGTTTCGGAGGGATAACCGTAGATATAAAGGATGACTGGAGGTTTCTCCACTCCCGTGGGCTTCATTAGATAAAGATCGATCGGATCTCCCCATCTCCACTGCACCCGAATGAGTTCCACCGTGTAGCCGGGGTTGCTGTCATCGATGCGGCCGATCATGGCACGAACCGGCCGCAACTTGCTCGTCTGTAACGAGGGGGTTGAAAGATCCTCGGTCACAGCCACAAAGCGTTTATCGTTGGGATCCGCAAGAGGAGGCGATGCGGGTATCATCGACTGCCCAAGGCCAATTGCCCGCAAAAGTATAAGTGCGACTCCTGATAACAGCGTCCTGGTAAAGACCGCTGACAGTTGACCGCGCGACATCATTCTACGATTCACCAATCCTCTCCAATGTTGAGTGGGAAAATTTTACCGCCGATTGGGACTGTTTGTGTTTCTGCACGATTAAAAATGGGCGAGCCGTTCAACGGCCCGCCCAGATTGAGAGTTAGAGAAACTGCTTACGGACGAACAGCGGATGTAGAACAAGCGTTGCCGCTTGAGCCGCCGTCAAATCCGATCTGGATGAAGCCGGCGTCGAACGTCTTGCTGCTCGCAGCCTGGGCTGTGGTAATGATGCAGCCGCCCATATCGCCGCCGGCGTCGCCGCTGGTCGGGTTGCCGTTGCTGTTGAAGCTGCCGTTGGACTCGGTCGGGCCGAGGTCGTTGCCGTCGCCATCCAGCTGTTGATAGTGAGAGTGCCAGATCTGCACGCCAGGATCAGTACAGGTTCCGCCGCTGACGCTGCAGCCTGTCGGCTGCGCCAGGGCTGGAATGTAGTCAGGAGTATCGTTGACCACATAAGCGTGCGAACCGTTGATCAGATCCTCAACGTTGGTTTCGTTGGTGGTGGTGGTGATCCAGCGCAACAACGACCATGCGCTGTAGTCGCCACTACGCACGTTGGGGAACGAGTTCTTGCCGGTGCCCCAAATCTGTGCTTCCGTGCAGGGAAATCCGGAACCGCCGCAGACCGTGGTTGCTCCGGGCAGTTCGGCATTCACGGGTTGACCAGGAGCGCTAGGGGTGCAGCTTGTTCCTATGCACTGGCTGGAGAAGATGGGGTCAACTCCTTCCAGCGTGAGATAGCCGTACTTGGAGCTGGCGGCGAGCGGGCTCACGTTGCCGAAGCTGAAGAAAGTGAAGCCGATGCCATCGACACTATTGTTGGTTTGCGATTCCTGAACAGACTGCACTTCCTGTCCAGTGCCGATAGCGCGTGCCCGGGCTCCGACACCGCTGTTGCATCCGCCCTTAGCAAACGTCAGCGGGTTGATTGGCGTTCCGCCAGCGCTCGGCGGCGAACCGGCACCGTCCGTGTAATACTCCATGCTCAACCCAATCACCCCACCCGGAACCTCGACCGGGCGACGCATTACGTTCGACTCGGTCGTGTTGTAAGTGCCGGAGAGAGGTTCACGAACATAGGCGCCGATTGCGGTGTTGGCGGTACCTCCCGCGAACACGCCAGAATCGCAATCGGTGCCGGAGAACACGGTTTGCAATTCCGCTGCCGTCGCATCGTACACGTTCGCCAAGCCTGCCTGTCTGTTGGTGACGAACACGATCGGATCGATTCCGACCGAGAACGTGACTAGCTTGGAGGTAGCCAAAACCGCCTTGCCGCTGAAGGGATCGTCGCCGCTGCCGAAGTTGAACGCCATAACGTTGAAGGATGAGGTTGATCCCGGATAGCCTGTCACAATGGCGTTGCCTTGATCTTCAGCCAGCGTGCTGTATACGGTCTTCTTTTTCCCGTTGATCGTTTCTGTCTGTTTGTAAATGGGGCAAGTTCCGGAGGGGTTGACGCCGTAGCCGAGGCCGTCAAGTCCATCGTCCCCGCCGCTATTGATGGTTCCATTGCCTTGCAGGGAATTTGCACGGCACTCTGCGAACAGCGCATCTTCCGAACGGATGTCAGACGCAGCCGCGTTGATTTTGGCGCCGGTCGTGTTGCCCTCTCCGACTGTGAGGATAGCCTGAATGCTTGCTGGGAGCGGTGAATCGGAGCCCCAGAGAGCGGTAGAGATTTGTTGCCCAGCGGCGAAATTGTAGCTGGCGCCGTTGGGCGTAACGACCGTGCATACCGGAACCGCATAGAAGCAGCGGTTGCCAACGGTCGAATCTTCCTGAATGTAGAGCCAGTAGTGCGGGGTGGCAGCGCTATCCCACACGATCCAGGTATGGCCGGCATCTTCGGTCTGAGTGCCGGGGCCGCCACGCGCGGCATCAACTAATAATGGCCGGGTGTCCTGGAGCTCCAGCTTTCCTCCAGCGCCGTCGGTCCAGTGGAAACAGGGTGGAGTGAGTTTTACCTTGGCGGTACCGCAATTGCCGTTGTTGAAAGCTGCGAGGGCGATGGTTTGCCACATGGCCGAGGAGCCCGAGGCGACCACGAGTCCATCCGGCGTTGCCGCTTTGGCAGAGGGTACAACAGCAACCATCGCGGCCAGTACCAGGACCGCGCAGATTGCGTTCATTCTCGACATAGCCATTCTCCTTTTGAATTCCTTGTGGATTTTTGAAAGGTTGTTTGAAGAATCGATAACTCGCGGTACGGCTTGCGCGGACCGCGATTTCTTGGGCACGAGGGATAGTAAAAGAATTGCTGTAGAAGGAGTGTGAAACGTTGAACAAAAGTGCGTTACAGGAATGTTAATGAGTGTGGAAAAGAAAGTCAGATTTGGAAGGAAGAAGTAGCAAGATAAGGAGTAGGCCGATGAGTGTTTCTTGTCACACGCTCAGGTGACGCGGGCTTATGTATTCCTCCTCACGATTTATCCCCACAATTTAACCGTATTTTAATCTCCCAATCCTCGGTCCTCTTCTAGAATTCTTATTCTTTTTTTACCCGATAAAGACCCACCGCTAGTTGGAGAGGCGATTCCGTGAGCTTCTTGCCTGCCAGTGTTTCAACTCGAGTCAGCGTCGTGCTCGCGGTGGCGATGCTGCTGGTTTCATTTTCTCGCGCCCAGGAGCAACCCAGCGCGAGCACCGGGAAAGGTTCGATCAGCGGGACGGTCACCGATCAGAAGGGCGAGGTGGTACCGGAGGCAAAAGTCGTGCTGGACGCGGGCGCGAACGTGAAGCTCGAAATCGACTGCGGGGCCGATGGAACGTTTTCGTTCAAAGACCTGTTACCCGGCAGCTACAGCATTACCGCGATGGGGCCAAATTTTTCTGACAAGCTGTTCAGCAATGTTTCGGTCATAGCGGGCCAGAATGTGTCGCTGAAAGTTTCCATGAGCGCGCCCGCGCCGCAGACCACGCAGGGTGCCGCTGGTAGTCAGGCTTCGGTCGCATCCGGTGTGAGTGGGGAAAAGGGCTCGATCACGGGAACGGTTACAGATCCCTCGGGCGCGGTGATGCCGGGGGTGAAGGTCGCGCTTGAAGGAGCAGGCCTGAAGCTCGAAGTCGTAAGCAGCGCCACCGGCGCATATGCCTTCAAGAATCTGCCTTCCGGAACCTACAATCTCACGGCGTCCGCCGCCAACTTTGCTCAAAAACTGTTGGATAACATCGCGCTCACGGCGGGAAATGAGTTGCCCCTGGATGTGGCCATGGAGCCGGCCTCGACAAGCGAAAAAGTGAATGTGGAGTCGAGCAACGTGGGACATGTTGAGACGGAGACCGCAACCGTCTCGGGCACGATTGAGGAGAAGGAGGTGACAGGGCTGCAGCTTAACGGGCGTAACTTTTCGCAGCTCATCGCGCTAGCCCCAGGTGTGAGCAATCAGACTGGGCAGGACGAGGGCAAGGTGGGAGTGGTAGGCAGTGTGAAGTACAGCGTGAATGGCGGCCGCGTCGAATACAACACCTTTGAAGTCGATGGCAGCGACGTGCTGAATACGGGATTGAACCGGTCGGCCAGCACGCTAGTGGTTTATCCCAGCCTCGATGCCATCCAGGAAGTAAAGGTGCTGACTTCGAATTACGGCGCGCAATATGGCCGCACGGCATCGGGTACGGTGCAGGTGACTACCAAGTCGGGAACCGCCGGGTTGCACGGAAATCTCTACGAATTCATCCGCAACGAAGCCTTCAACGCGCGCAACTATTTTGATCAAACGACCAAAGCCCCGCTCTACCGCAGGCAGGATTTTGGTGGCACCATCGGCGGTCCGGTGACGATCCCCCACGTCTACAACACAAAAAAAGATAAGACGTTTTTCTTTTTCTCCGAGGAATTTCGGCTGGAAAAAACTCCCGTCGATTACAACCAGGCGGTGCCTGGGTTGAAGGAGCGCGGCCTGATTATGACCGCGAACGGAATTCGACCGAATCTGAGTGCTCCGAACGTAAACACTGGAGATGTTGGGCAAGTGTTCGACTTCAGCGACGTATGTCCTCCGGGCGGAGCCATCTTCGCCAGGCAGCAGTACCCCGATTGTCCCGCCGTCATAGGAGGTACGTCGCTGGCGGAAGAGCCCGCCGTCTATCTGGAAGCAGGTCCACAAGGTGGCCCTGGTACTTTCGGCGTCGACAAGAATGCCGAAATTGTATTGAACTCGAACCTGATACCGCTGCCCAACTCCGCCACCGGCTGCAACTACGAATTGCCGCTGAGCACGGTATTAGGGCCTTCCGATCCCTATCGCTGCTATGTTGCGTCGGTGTCGCCCTCCACGTACTGGCGCGAGGAGCTGTTTCGCATCGATCACAATTTGACCCAGAAAGTGAAGCTCTGGTTCAACTTCGTGCATGACGACTGGAATACGACGGTGCTGGCTCCGCAGTGGAGCTACGAAAGCGTGACCAACCCCGCGGCTGAGACCTTTCCAACGATACAGAATTATTTCACCGGTCCGGGAATCAGCCTGGTGTTCAGCGTCAGTCATGCGATCTCTTCAACGCTGATCAATAACTTTACTGTGAGCTATACGAATTCTACGATCACGCTGGCGGATCGCAATGGGCCGGGAGGGGCACAATATCAGCTTAATCCAGCGCTTTACCAGCCGCTTGTGGGCAGCGCCGCCGGTGGTTGCAATCCGGCGGTTAGTGTGGACCCGCTCACGGGAAATATCGAGTGCGGCATGGGCTACATTTTCAACAACGGCTTTGGCGGGAAAATGCCGGCGGTTGCAATCCTGGGAACGAATGCGGCTTATGGGGGCAGAGGCTTCGTGGAAGATCCCTCTTATATGCCGTGGGAGCACTCAAATCCAACCTACGCGGTGCGCGATGATCTGGGCAAAGCCGTGGGTAAACACACGCTCACCTTCGGAGGCGAATTTGTTGACTACCAACGCAATCAGGACAACAACGTAATCGGCGGAGCCTCCGGCGAGGTAGGAGGCTTACTGAATTACAGCAATCTCGCCAACAGCACGGGAAATGCATTTGCCGACTTCCTGGCTCAGGGGCCAACCTACGGCGGCGACCTCGACTCATCGGGATTCATCCAAAGTTACACTCAGGACTCTGCCCAGCATCGCTACTACCAGCGTTATCAATTGGCTGAACCTTATTTTCAAGATGACTGGAAAGTAAGAAGCCGACTTACTCTGAATCTTGGCCTGCGCCTGAGTCTCTTCGGAACCTACCGCGAGAAATACAAGCAGGCGTGGAACTGGGAAGCGTCGCAATTCCAGACGGGCCGGTTCAGCGTGGATCCGCTTAGCGGCGAGCTTTTGGATCAGGGGACGCCGGTGACGTTTAACGCCACTACTTTTGCCCTGGATCCAAACGTGGTGAGCGGGTTCGGCCTGGTGCAGTGTGGTGAGAATCATGTCCCGGTAGGCTGCATGACGGGACACTTGTTTAATTGGGCGCCGCGGGTTGGATTTGCATGGGACCCCAAAGGCGATGGAAAGACGTCGATTCGCGGCGGCTACGGAATTTTCTTCGAGCATGGAACGGGGAATGAGGCTAACACCGGCTCGCTCGAGGCAAGCGCTCCGGTGGTTCTGAGCGTAACCCAACCGACTCCCTACAGTCTGATGTGTATCGGCAATGTGGGTTACGGTTCGACGTTCAATCAAACCGTGGGCGCCGGCAATTACTGCGAACCTGGCACCAATGTGCCGCCGAACTCTCTTTATCCCATCGATGTTACTTCCATCCCCACCCACGCAGTGTGGCCCTACGTGCAGCAATGGAGCTTTGGCATCCAGCGGGAAGTGCAGCATGATTTCGTATTCAACATTGGATATGCCGGAAGCAAAGGGACGAAGTTGACAGTGGAGCGCCAGCTCAACCAAATACCCCCGCTGCCAGCGAATGAGAATCCGTTTGGCCCCAATGAGCCGTTGACGATCGACGATTGCACGGTGGTACCTACTGGGTATCCCAGCGTTGACCATCCTGGGGATGGTACGACGCCCTTTCAATTGCTCAGCGGGAGGCTTATTACGCCGGCGAATCCTGCCTATGTGTATCTGCAAGCGGCCTGCACGAATACGCACATTCCCAACGTGAATTCGCTGCCACTTCATCCTTACGTTGGGCTGGGAAGAGTTCTTTCATTAGAAAACGGCGCAGATTCCACTTATCACGCGTTTCAGTTTGGAGCGAGGCGTACGCGTGGGTCGCTGACGACTTCCCTTTCGTATTCCTATAGCCACTCGATCGACGATTCTTCCGATCGCAGTGATCCCGTGCTGGTGAATTCTTACGACCTTCGTGAGAATCGCGCGAGTTCGAATTTTGACGAGCGGCACCTTCTAACCTTCAGCTACATCTACCAACTGTCGTTCCGAAGACTGGTCCACAATTTTGCCGATTGGGCCAATGAACGCCAACGTCAGGGTCAGGATCCGCCTCCGCCGGGCTCAAGCTGCTGCTCGGGAGTTTCGGGCTATCTGCTGGATGGTTGGGAATTCTCCGGCATCACTCTTTTT
Source organism: Candidatus Sulfotelmatobacter sp. (assembly GCA_030049565.1). Taxonomy (GTDB): domain Bacteria; phylum Acidobacteriota; class Terriglobia; order Terriglobales; family Acidobacteriaceae; genus Sulfotelmatobacter. Next base: position 421 of record JASIKQ010000321.1, on the reverse strand, counting down.
CATTCCGGCGTTCCGTTTACAGTAATCAACAGCGCCGGCAACACCGGTATTTCGCTTACTGACAACGCCGGGGTGGACAGCAATCTCGGCATTGCGGCTTCGTATCCCGACGTCGTGCATGGACTGCCGAGGCCCGCTAATAACATCCAAAGTTTTGGCCCGCTGCTGGGAAATCCTGCCGAGTTCGTAGCACCGCGCGGACTCACCTTCGGCGATGCCGGGCGGAACTTCCTGAACAATCCGTCACAGCTGAATTTCGACATGGCGCTTGCCAAGTTCTTCAAGGTAACCGAGGGCAGCCAGTTTGAGTTTCGGGCCGAGGCTTTCAACATCTTCAACCACACCGAATTTCGCGTCTACGACCCCGATAATGCGGGCAGCAATGGAAACAACGTCGTAAGTTGCTACGCCGGACCGGCAT
>JASIKQ010000320.1 GCA_030049565.1 Candidatus Sulfotelmatobacter sp. | reverse complement strand
GTCGATGCGGTATACCTTGGCCGAATCGAGCAGGCGCTGAATGTGCTCAGGGGCGCGGAAGATCGCCGGCCCCGAAGGCGGCGCATAGCAGCGAATCCCCTCGAACACCGAGGACCCATAGTGAACCACGTGCGACATCACGTGGATATTGGCCTCATCCCACGGGATGAGGCGGCCGTTGTGCCAGATATTCTCCGTCTTCTGGATCGCCATGCATGCTCCTTCGACTGCGGCTATAAGTGAGCGGACTTATCAGATGCAGAGTCAGCCTGCACCTTTGATGCAGTAACGAGCTGCAACGAGGCTGAATTGTTCCCCGGGCGGCAGGGAGCGAGGGCGAAATCCCAGGCCACGTTACAGGCCATTATAGCTGTCCCCGTGCAATCTGCAGATAGCACTTTCGCCCTAATCTTGTTTGGCCGGGCTTCTTTGGCCGACCGTCTTGGGCCGATTTTCTTTGCGCGATGTGTCACGCTACCAGACGGCACCCCGGCCAGAAATGCTCGCTCGGAAAGACAGATATTTTGGGGACGGCCTCCAGGGTGGCCCGCTGCCCAGACGTCGGCTGCTCACTCATCGCTCCACCTCGGTGTACAATGCGTGGGCGCACGCAAAGTGGAAAGACGAGAACTTCGTTAGAGTCTCCGCAAAGCTCCTCCTTCCTGGCGTCATGCAATGCGTGGGCTAAAGCCCAGACCTGCTCCAACAGGAAAAAGCGATAGTGATACCGATCAAGGCGAAACTGTCTGCGGCGATGCGAGCGCCACGAAGGCGAGTGCTGCGGTTCCTGTGTCTTGGCCTTGGGTCGACGTTCCTGCCCCGAGGGAGCGTGTTCGCTGTGGTGAGGCAGGCGACAAGGCGGTCGAACGAAGATCGGTCGAAAGAAGGAGTGGGTATGGAGAAAGTAACAGGCATCGGTGGGCTGTTCTTTCGAGCGCACGACCCAAAGGGGCTGGCGCAGTGGTATCAGGAGCACCTCGGCGTGACGATGATGCCGTCAAAAGAAAACGACCCGGTCTGGGAGCAGGAGGCTGGGCGGACCGTGTTTGCTCCGTTTGATGAGAAGACGAAGTACTTCGGGGACATGCAGAAGGTGTGGATGGTCAACTTCCGTGTGCGCGACCTGGACAAGATGGCGGCCCAACTACGGGCTGCGGGGATCGAGGTGAAGATCTATCCGCCGGATCCTAGCGGGAAGTTTGCGCGGCTGCATGATCCGGAGGGGAATCCGATCGAGCTTTGGCAGCCTGTGGGGTAGTCAGCTTCGCGAAAAAAGCCCATTGATTCTGGAGCAATTTTGTTACGAGCGCAGAGTGAAAGCGCGGGCAGTTGGTAGCAACGCCGGACTAATTGTTTCAAACAAAAGAAAAAGGCGGCGCGAGGCCGCCCAAAACTGAATTAGAAAGTTTGCCTACGCTCGTGCCGGGCTTTCGCCACCCTTCACAATCCCCGGACGTCCTGGTTCCGGCTTCAGCACCTGTTGTACGCCCTCATCAGGCTTGGAAGGCGACTTCATCGGAGGCAGTTCCTTGCCCTCGACCAGCATCATGACCTCCGAGGCGTCCAACACTTCCCGCTCCAGCAGCGCCATTGCGATCTTCAGCAGCGTGTCGCGGCCTTCCTCAAGAATCCGCTTTGCAGTGTTGTATCCCTCGTTCACCAGCTTGCGAACCTCGGCATCGATCTTGATCGCCGTATCTTCGCTGTAGTCGCGATGTTGGCTGATCTCGCGGCCCAGAAAGATTTGCTCTTCTTTCTTGCCGAAGGTCAGCGGGCCCAGATCGCTCATGCCCCATTCGCAAACCATCTTGCGCGCCATCTCGGTCGCACGCTCGATGTCGTTGCCCGCGCCCGTGCTCATCTGATTCAGGAAAATTTCTTCCGCCAAACGCCCGCCCATCAGAATCGCGAGGTCAGTCTTCAGATATTCCTTGGTGTAGTTGTGCCGGTCGTCAATGGGTAGCTGCATGGTCACGCCCAGAGCCATGCCACGCGGAATGATCGTGACCTTATGCACCGGATCCGACCCCGGCAGCTTTGCCGCAACCAATGCGTGCCCAGCCTCGTGGTACGCCGTCACCTTCTTTTCCTGTTCGGAAAGAATCAGCGACTTGCGCTCGACTCCCATCAGAACTTTGTCTTTGGCGACTTCGAAGTCGAACATCAGCACGGCCTTGCGATTCTGTCGCGCCGCCGCCAACGCCGCTTCGTTGACCATGTTGGCAAGGTCGGCGCCGGAAAATCCCGGGGTGCCGCGAGCCAATACGGAAAGATCGACATCTTCGGCAAGAGGAATCTTGCGCGTATGCACGCGCAAAATTTCTTCGCGCCCGCGCACATCGGGACGGCTGACCACCACGCGCCGGTCAAATCGGCCCGGTCGCAGCAGCGCCGGATCGAGAACGTCAGGGCGGTTGGTAGCCGCCATTAGAATGACGCCTTCATTCGACTCGAAGCCGTCCATTTCGACCAGCAGTTGATTCAAAGTTTGCTCACGCTCGTCGTGACCGCCGCCCAGGCCAGCGCCACGATGGCGTCCGACCGCGTCGATTTCGTCAATAAAGATGATGCAGGGCGCATTCTTCTTGCCCTGCTCGAACAGGTCGCGCACGCGGCTGGCGCCCACGCCGACAAACATTTCTACAAAATCGGAGCCCGAGATTGAGAAGAAAGGAACGTTCGCCTCACCGGCGACGGCTCGCGCCAGCAAAGTCTTACCTGTACCGGGGGGGCCCACCAGCAACACGCCCTTGGGAATTCGTCCGCCAAGCTTCTGAAATTTCTGCGCCTCGCGCAAAAATTCAATAATTTCGCGCAGCTCTTCTTTCGCCTCTTCGACGCCGGCCACGTCCTTAAACGTGACTTTTTTCTGCTGCATCGAAAGCAGCCGGGCGCGGCTCTTGCCGAACGACAGCGCCTTGTTGCCGCCCGTCTGCATCTGCCGGATCATGAAGAACCACAGCGCGCCCAGCAGAATCAACGGAGCCCACGTGCCCAGCAGCGTCAGCGGCCAGCTCGAGCTGTTGGCGTCGCGGAACGTCATCGCGACGTTCTTTTGTTGCAGGTCTTTAATCATGTCGGGATAATTGGCGGGCACGGTGGTGTGGAACGCAGAACCATCCGTCAGCTTGCCGCGCAATTGCATTCCGTCAACTGTGACATCGTGCACCTTGCTCTGATCCACATCCGTCATGAATTGGGAGAAGTTGATTTCTGTGTCTTTTTGCCCGCTGCGCCCCTGTTGAATGACAGTCCACAGCAGGAGAGCTGACAATGCGATTACTACCCAGAACACCACAGTTTTAACGGTCGAATTCACCAAGAGGCTCCTAAATCCGGCCACGCCGGCCGTGCCTATCTTTCCCGAAGCTCCCGCACTAGTTAGATGCCGGCAGCTCGATTTCGATAGATAATTTCCTTATGCCATTCTACATTTTCAGGGAAAAACGCGCAGCACTCTTTTTATGACTTAAGTCATTCAAGAAATGGGAGATGCAGCAAGGTAGGGAAGATTGCGATAAGTCTGCTCCGCGTTTCCCAGGCCGTAGCCGACAAGAAAAGTTTCATCCACCAGAAACCCGAAATAATCGGGCTGCAAGGCTACCCGGCGCGCGGATTGGCGGTCTAACAAGGTCACGAGCTTCACGGAAGCGGCGCCGCGCGCACGCAGGTCATTCATGAGAAATTCGCTGGTGACGCCGGAATGCACCAGCCCCTCCACCAGCAGGATGTGCCGCCCGCGAATATCGGGCTCGTGGCTGAAAAAGATCTCTGTAACCTCCGTCGTTTGATTGCCCTGTCTGGTGTACTTCGGTTTGATGAACTGGCACAGCACGGGAACCTCGAGCGACCGCACCAGGTCGGCCATAAA
>JASIKQ010000319.1 GCA_030049565.1 Candidatus Sulfotelmatobacter sp. | reverse complement strand
GAGGGTAAATATTTTCGCCGCCTACAATGATGAGGTCCTTCATCCGACCGACTACATACAGTTCTCCTCCCAAGGTAAAGCCAAGATCCCCCGTGCGGTACCATCCGTCGACAATCGCCTTGGCCGTGAGTTCGGGACGGTTGTAGTAGCCGTCAAACAGGCAGTCGCTTTTGACATGAATCTCACCGACGTGGCCTTGCCCGTGGACGGCTCCGGAATCCGACGCGATACGAATCTCGTGGTTCGGCAACAAACGACCCGACGACATGAATGAGATGGAACCCGGTGTCCCTTCCGCGACTGGAACGATCCGATGCGAACTCCGAAATTGCCTGCCATCCGCCCAAATGCACGCCGGAGACTGCCCAATCTCCGACTGCGTCACGGCGAAAACGTTCTCTGCCATTGCGTAGGAGCTTTGCAGCGCACCGAGTCTCAATCCGTTTATTTTGAAAGCATTTTGGAATTCCTGCATGCTACTGGCCCGGACCGGCTCCGAACAATTAATCAGTCCGCGAACGGAAGAGAGGTCGTACTGCGCCCGCCGGTTTGGCCGTGTGCGCCGGGGGACGAACTGAAAGGCAAAGTTTGGCAGCCACGCGAGCGTGCACCGGTATTCACTAATGATCTGCAACATCGTTTCCGGATACATCACCCAGTCCAACGGCGACTGCATCACCACGGGGACATGGCAGACCATGGGCAGCATGAAGCAGGCGATCAGCCCCATGTCGTGGTAGAGAGGGAGCCAGCTGTAAATCCGGTCGTTTGCGCCGTCGATCTTCAGTGCTTGCACCAGATGTTCCAGTTGGCGCAGCACGGCAGCATGGGTTAGAGCCACACCCTTCTGAAGTCCAGTGGTGCCAGCTGAATGCTGGATAAAGGCAATGGCATCCGCTTGACCCTGGGAAGCAGAAAGTACTTGCTCTCCACCCAGGCCTCTGCCGTCGCTGGCGCGAAGCACTCTCGTTTTATCATTCAAAGACACGTGGCTGAGCATCTCGTCCGAAAATCCTTCATCGATAACGACCAGCCTGGCGTTGAGGTTCGCCGTTACCCCCGCCAGCCCCGAGCGGTATTTGGATGGCTCGACCTTGTCATTGGGGTAGGCGAGGAACGCCGGCGCCGCGCCAAGCATCATCGCTCCCGCGAAGACCGTCATCGCCGGAATGCCCTGCGGCATGATGATGATCAAGCGATCACTTTCGTTCACTCCATGAGCCTTGAGTACTGCGCCTTGCAATCGAGCACGGCGGCGGAATTCAGCGAAGGTGACGGTCTCTTGTTCATCCTCATCGATCCAGGCTGTAATGAAGGGACGGTCGCCGGGAGCTGCTTCGAGCGCGTCGATGAGATTGCGATAGCGGAGCACACGTCATTGTATTATTGTGCGCTGGTCCAGGGACGAGTGGCCGAGGTTTAATCCCCGGCTAGGCTGCTCATCTTTAATTGCGCAAGGGAGGGATGTTGTCACGAGGCGTCCTGTACGCTCTGGCGTTACTGCTGTGTACGGTCATCGTCGCGAAAGTTCGTTCGCGAAGGGTGCGGCAGGCAGTTCTTCTGCTTGCCAGCTATGCACTCTATGTCAGCTGGGGAGTACGGTTCGCCGCCGTTCTTCTCACCTCGACGGTGATGAACTACTTATTAGGCGAATGGCTTCGAAGCAAGCGGTCCGGGCTTATCCTGTCAATCGGTGTTCTTCTGAATCTGGCATTGTTAACAATTTTTAAGTACCTTCCGGAAGCCGCAATTCACACTCCGCTGTCGTCGTTACAAACGTTCTCGCACTTTGCGCTGCCCCTCGGGATCTCGTTCTGGACCTTCCAGGCGATGAGCTACCTCTTTGACACTTACCAAGGCGAAGACATCGACCCATCGCTGCTCGAATTCGCGCTCTACATGGCTTTCTTCCCGGTAACGATCTCCGGACCGGTCTGCCGCATGCCCGAAATGCTTCCGCAATTCCGCTCCGAGAGTGCCCTGCGCTGGGATGACATTGGACGCGGCTTCCAGCGCATCGCCATCGGCGCGCTCATGATGCAACTGGCCAGACTGCTGGGACGGGGAATTCTGGGTGGCGATGGAATCGTCTCTGGGTTCGATCACGCTGCCCGGTGGAGTGGCGCGGACGTCTGGTGTCTGGCTTTTGGATACGGCTTACAGCTCTTTTTCGACTTCGCTGGTTACTCGCACATCGCAATCGGTGCAGCTCAAGTGTTGGGGTTCACCTTACCGGAGAATTTCGCCCGGCCATTTCATTCCACAAGCGCCTCGATGTTCTGGACACGCTGGCACATGTCGTTGTCGTTCTGGATTCGAGACTACGTTTTCTTCCCGTTGATGCAGATGCGCCGCGAGCTCTGGTGGCGAAATCTGGCTTTGGTAGTTTCGATGATCCTGTTCGGACTGTGGCACAAAGCCACCCTGCTCTTCCTCTTGTGGGGCTGCTATCACGGAGTGCTTCTCGTCTTGCATCGGCAGATTGAGGGACTGGAGCGCAAATACGACTGGACGCCGCCCCAAGCGTGGAACGCAATCTCGTGGATTACAACCATAAGCTTCGTGAGCCTGGGATGGATATTCTTCCGGGCCAACTCCTGGCCCGAGGCGCGTCAAATGCTGGCGGCAGTGCTGTCGCCGGCAAGCTATGTTTCGCACTTCCTGAGTGGCAGCCTGTATGTGCTGGTTCTGGTGCTGGCCGTGGGATACGAAGTTGTGCTGTTGGTGATCAACACGTTGAACCGCCATACGGTTGCAGTGGCGACTACTGGCGAGGTGTCGCATCCGGGGTTCATCGCCTTCATAGCTCGACGGCGCTGGTACTGGATCCCGCCTCTCTACGTGTTGGCGATGCTTTTCTTATCGCTCCTGACGCTGAACCAGGGCTCCAGCACGTCTCAGTTTATGTACAGCAATTTCTAAGGCGCTCAATTTTGTGATCCTCATCACACGCCGCCGTGACTGTTGCCACTGTTCCGGCCTTGACCGCCGTCAACACTAGACTGGCAGACGAATCGGATTGCCCAGA
>JASIKQ010000318.1 GCA_030049565.1 Candidatus Sulfotelmatobacter sp. | reverse complement strand
TTCAATATGCTGCACCGCCCCGACAAATCGCGACTGAAGCAGCAGTATGTGTGCCAGGCCGAGGGAGTGGTGGTCGACCGGAGCGAAATCATAAAGGGCTACGAGTTCCGCAAGGACGAATACATCGTGATCGAGCCGGAGGAGATCAAGAAGATCGAACCGCAAACCGCGAAAGCGATGGAAATTCTGGAGTTCGTCAAGGCCAGCGATGTCGACCCCGTGTATTTTGAGTCGTCGTATTACATGATGCCGGAAGAAGCGGGACGGCGGCCCTACGCGCTGCTCACCCGCGCTCTCGAGGAAAGCGAGTATGTGGCCCTTGCGAAGATCACCATGCACAATCGCGAGTACACGGTGTTCTTGCGTCCGCATGAAGGCGGGCTCATGCTGCATACCATGTATTACGAAGAAGAAGTCCGCAAGGTGGAAGGCTTCGGTGCACCGGATGTCGAGTTGAAAGAAGCAGAGGTGAAAGTGGCGCACCAGCTCATTGAGGCGCTGGCGGGTGAATGGGAGCCGCAAAAATATAAAGACGACTTTCAGGAAAATTTGAAAAAGCTGATTGAGGCTAAGCTCGAGGGCGGGGAGGTGGCAGCGGTCGAGAAGCCAAAGAAGCTGGCGCCGGTTGTAGATTTAATGTCCGCGCTCAAACAGAGCCTGGCGCAGATGGAAGGCAAGAAAAAGCCCGCGGGCACGGCAAAGGAAGAGGCGTCCGCAAAGGCGGCTGGGGGAAGATCGCGCAGACGTTAGAACCCGCTTCGGCTCTCAAGCTTTAGCTTCCTGTTGTACATTCTGGGTTTCCCTGCTCCTAAAGCACGCAACCTCAGCGATTCTTGGCCCGCCCCTAGCATCCAACCTCTGCCAAGCACGCATCCATTCCAAAAAGCAAGTCCGCGATGCTGAAGCCTGATGGCCGAAGCCCGACGCCGTTTCATGCACTGGCGGGGATTGCGCACCAGCCATTAGAATGTTGAATTCCTCACGGATGCGGTCAGAATTCTTGTATTCGGAGTCCAGGTGAATCTTCGACGTGTAGGTGGCGCGGCGGCCGCAGCGGCTGCAATTCTTTTGTGGTCCGCATGCGGACAGATCTATCGTCCTGTGGTCATCCCTTGCACGGGCAACAGCGGTCTCCCGCATTGCCCGGTCGAACCACTTCCCACTCCCGCCAATTTCCATGCCGTATATGCTGTCTACACGAACGCGCCCGGCGGCATTAGCGCGAGCGCACCCAACTACCCGGGCGGAGCGATGCAGATCGATGTCACGGGCGACTCGATTATCGCCGAAACGCCCTCGAACGATAACAAGTTCGGAAATAACCCCACACACGCCGCCATACTTCCTAACAACACCAGAGTGTTTGTGGCGAGCGCGGGCAGCGTTTCGGGAGGCATCGATCTAATCTCAAACTTCGCCACCGCGCCTCAACTCGGCAGCCTTAGCGGCTTTGGGCCGGTGAACTCCATCGCGCTGCCCAATCAGTCGGCGGCCATTACTTCGATCAGCGAGGCCGGCAATGTGGTGACAGTCACGGTGAGCGCTCCGTTGAGCAGTGCTCCGGTCGGTTACACAATCGTGATCTCAGGGGTCGTAATTCCGTGTACGCAACCTTGCAGTCAAAATGCTTATGACGGAGCGTTTGTGCTGGCCTCGAACAGCGGGACGACCATCACCTACGCGGAGCCGGCCTCTGTCACGGGCTTGCCAGCACTCTCCGGCGCGCAATTGCCATCCGCCACCGCGACATTCCCGCCGCAGCCCGTCTTCGTGGCCAGCACGCAGAACACCGCTCTCTATGTTGCCAATTACAATTCGAACTCCGTTTCGCAAATTAATACGACCACGAATTTCGTCAGCAATAGTGCGAGTGTGGGCGCAAATCCTGTCAGCCTCGCCGAACTTCTAAACGGCCTTAAACTTTATGTGGCCAATCAGGGGAATAATACGATCAGCACCCTCAACACGGCGAATCTTGCTGGGAATACCATCAGCGGCCTGGTCGCAGGATTCACAGGTGTAACACCGGTTTGGATGGTCGCGCGCGGCGACAGCCAGAAGGTTTACGTGATCTCGCAGGGGGATGGCCAGCTGTGGACGATCGACGCTCTCACCGATTCGGTGGTCGGCAGCCTCCCCGTGGGCATCGGCGCTAACTTCATTGATTACGATCCGAACCTGAATCGGCTGTATGTAACCAATCCCACGACCAGCATGCTGTATGTTTTTTCCGATACCGGCGGTGTGAACGATACGCCACTGCAACTGGCGGCGATTTCGTTTGGCGTGGGATCGGCGATGTGCCCGTCAGGATGTTCGCCCGAATCAGTCACGGCTTTGCCAGATGGCAGCCGGTTTTACGTTGCCAGCTATCAGACGGCAACATCTTGTCCCGATCCGGTGATTGGCTCGTCTTCAGCGTGTGTCATTCCTACTCTCGCCGTTTTTGAGGCCACCAGCTTGACGCCAAAGATCACTCCGGCTTTAACCCTGCTGGCATGGTCACCAAGTGGAACCTTGGCCGGATCGTTCGCTCAGAATCAATATGCCGTGCGGCCAAGTCCCGCCTGCACCGTGGCGACGCCGTATTCTCCCTCAACGACGCGCTTTCGGGTTTTCACCACCGCCGCGGCCGACAGCAGCCGCGTCTACGTCAGCATGTGCGACGCCGGCGCGATTGCGGACATCAACACTACCGACAATAACGCCAACAACACAGAAAGCGGTTTGCCCGCGGATACGTTGGTCACTGACTTGCCTGCCGCCTTCGGCAGCGGGCCCGCGCAGGCCAACGGTGAGCCTGCCAATCAGAGTCCGATATTTATGCTCACCGGGCAGTAGGGAATTGCGGAGCAGTTGGCTTTGTTCAAAATGGCCTAACTTCTGACGACTGCCTCTTCTTTCCGGCTCTCTTTTTTCAGACTTTCTTTCGGCGCATAGTGTGAGTCGACATATTCAGCGAGGATGCCGATGAATTCGGCGACGATGCGGTCGCCTTTGAGCGTGGTGAACAGGCGTCCATCTACGTAGACCGGGGCTTTGGGTTCTTCGAAGGTTCCGGGCAACGAGATGCCGATGTTGGCGTGCTTGGATTCGCCGGGGCCATTGACCACACAGCCCATCACGGCGAGCTTCATCTCTTCTATACCGGTGTAGCGGTTCTTCCACGATGGCATTTGCTCGCGCAGATAGCTTTGAATCTGCTCGGCCATTTCCTGGAAGAAAGTGCTGGTGGTGCGTCCACAGCCGGGGCAGGCGGTGACTTGAGGCGTGAAACTGCGAATGCCCATCGATTGCAGAATCTGCTGCGCCACCCGGACTTCTTCGGTGCGATCGCCGCCGGGGGCGGGCGTAAGAGAAACGCGAATGGTGTCCCCGATGCCTTCCTGCAATAAAACGCCCATTGCGGCGCTAGAGGCGACCACGCCCTTGGCGCCCATGCCAGCTTCGGTCAATCCGAGATGCAGCGGATAGTTGCAGCGTGCCGCGAGCGAGCGATAGACGTCAATCAAATCCTGCACGCCGCTGACTTTCGCACTAAGAATGATCTGGTCGGGACGCAGGCCGTACTTTTCGGCAAGAGCTGCTGAGTTCAGTGCGCTTACGACCATCGCTTCCATGGTGACTTCGCGCGCGTCCTTGGGCTCGGGGAGCAGGGAATTCTCATCCATCATTTTGGTGAGCAGCGCCTGATCGAGCGAGCCCCAATTCACGCCAATGCGCACCGGCTTTTGATATTTCACCGCGACTTCGATCATGGTACGGAAGTTCGAGTCGCCTTTTGCGCCAATGCTGGCATTACCGGGATTGATGCGATATTTGGCGAGGTCGCGGGCGCACTCGGGATATTTGGTGAGCAGAATGTGCCCGTTGTAATGGAAGTCGCCGATGACGGGGACGCGGATGCCTTGTTTTTCGAGTTCTTCAACGATGCGCGGAACGGCGGCGGCAGCATCTTCGTTGTTGACGGTGACGCGGACCAGTTCCGACCCGGCGCGCGCCAGAGCGACGCACTGCTGAACGGTGGAAGGAACGTCAGCAGTGTCGGTGTTCGTCATGGATTGCACCACAACCGGTGCATCGGAGCCGACGCGCACACCGCCGATGATGGCAGTTACGGTCTTTCTGCGGGGGATGGTGGCCATGGAAAACTCCATTCTAACATGCGGTTTTGCTGCCTCAGGGGCTGAAACCCGGGGGTAAAGATCAGGGGCTGTTATCGCGGCGCTAAAGCGCAGCGCCACCCCAAAAGCAGCGCCGCCTAAGATCTGAGGCGAGCGCTTAAGTTGAAACATGAGACGCTGCCAAGCGAGAATCGCGTCCTTATCTCGGGTGGTGTGCGCTTATAATTGGCGCGACTCCATGGCGCTGGCTTCCGGCACGAAAATCGGACCTTACGAGATCGTCGCCCCGCTCGGCGCGGGTGGCATGGGCGAAGTCTACCGAGCTCGAGATACCAGGCTCGGCC
>JASIKQ010000317.1 GCA_030049565.1 Candidatus Sulfotelmatobacter sp. | reverse complement strand
CCGGCCCACTGCATTCCCTTTTCAATCAGCACCAGGGAGAGTCATGAAACCAGCGTCGCTTATGAAGTGAGTCTCGAACTCGTTGGCCCCTGCTTTGCCGCTGGCTTGCCGCCTGCAGGAAAGCGCGAATCCTCGCGCACCTGTTCCAGATGAGCCCGCATGGCCTCGCGCGCCATTTCCGGATCGCGCCGCTCCATCGCGGCCAGAATGCGCTTGTGATGAAACTGCCCGCGCTGCGGCCCACCGGCCACGTTAAAAATCTTGATGCGTTGCTCGCGCAGCAATCCAACGATCGAATCGATCAAAGAAAGTATGAGCGGATTGGCCGCCGCTTCCGCCAGAGCAAGGTGAAAATCGAGATCGGCCTCGATGTAGGCCGGCGGATCCTTCTGTGAGCGGTCCATCACGGCGACGGCTTCGCGCATAACCGATAGATCTTCTTCTTTCACCCGCTCCGCGGCCAAGGCAGCGATTCCCGGCTCCATAATCAAACGCAGCTCCGCCAGATGCACCGACCCTTCCTGCTGGCCCACCTTCACCATCAAGTCGAAGGACTGCCGCGCCGCTTGCGAGGTCCCGTTGGTGATGAAGGTGCCACGCCCGGAATACGCTTCCACCAATCCTTTTTCGCGCAGCGTTTTCACCGCCTCGCGCACCGCCGTGCGGCTCACGCCGAGGCGTTGCGCCAGATCGCGCTCCGCAGGAAGCTGATCGCCAGGTTTCAGTGAGCCATTCAGAACAGACTCTTCGATCTGCTGAACGATTTGCTCATAGAGCCGTGAAGTGCGTACAACCTTGTACACAGGACGTTCTCCCGCACGGGCCAGTTGTGGGCGACTGGCGATGGTCTGGCTACTATACCCCATGTCCAATAGGGGGCGCCCGCGCGATTAAAAGGAAATTCAACAGTCCGGTATTACGGTATGGTGGTCTGATAACTTTTACGACACGATCCTGATCCGAGCCAGCATTGTCGCGGCTCTAGGCCAACTTGCCAGACAAAAACCCTCGGCGCCGACCTCACCTTGCAACCCGGCAATGCCTCCGAGGTCGTAACTATCAGGGGCGAAGCTCGGCTCGTCGACCCCACATCGGCCGCTCGGTGCCCGCTTGACAAACCTGATATACTTTCGCCGCATTCGCTGTCGCTAGTCCGGTTGCGATTTTCAGGAAGGTGTTGCCGACCTGCCAGTCCCGCATCGAGCTCGCAATTCGACAGCTCAATGCAGGGGTTCTGCGTGAAAAATATTTTTGTGGGCAACTTAAACTTCAACACATCGGAAGAAGAGCTGCGGCAGTTGTTCGCGCCCTTCGGCCAAGTCGATCGGGTCAGTATCCTGACCGATCGCGATACCGGACGCTCCCGCGGATTCGCCTTCGTGGAAATGGCCAGCAACGAGGAGGGAGAAAAAGCCATCACCGCCTTGAATGGCTCCCAGATTGGCGGGCGCACGCTCAATGTGAATGAGGCACGCCCCAAGACCGAGCACGCCGGTGGCGGCGGCCGCGACCGCGGAGGCCGAGGCGGAGATCGCGGCGGCGGGCGCGGCGGTGACCGGGGCGGTCGGGGCCGCTGGTAGAACTGAAAATTTTCAGCGCGCGCCGATGATGGCGGTCGCGACGGCGGCGAGCGTGGTAACCGCGCTTCGCCCGAACTGCCGTGCACGAATCATCCAGCATGTGCCCATCACCCGGCTTCCGCCAGGCGGCGTGATCGCATCGCATTGATGCTTCTCAACCCTCCCATGTAAACTGAAGCTGCCAGTGCGCCCGTAGCTCAGATGGATAGAGCGATTGCCTCCGGAGCAATAGGTCGGGAGTTCGAATCTCTCCGGGCGCACCATGAATTGAGATCTTGCATCTGAAAAAGCCAGGCTCAGGATTTCGGCTGCGGGCTTCAGCTTCACTTCGCTGCCGTGCTGAAATCGGCCACGCCGACCTTCACAATCGTGCCGTGCGGCTTGGGTTTGGCTTCTTCTGGCTTCTCTGGCTTGGGCTCCTCGGGCTTCGCGGACTTTTCAGGGTTCTTCTCAGCCTTATTCTCCGGTTCAGGAGGCGCCGGCGGCTTCTCGGTCCAGGCCCCATACACCCGGCCTCCGTAGGCGGCAAGTCCGCTGTAGTCGCCGAAGAAGACTCCGCTGGCTTCGAAGGCATTCGTCGTCCAGGCGTAGTTTCGAAAACTCTCGCCGCCATCGGTTGAGCGCGCCAAGGTCACGGTTTGCGTGCGATTCTGCGGATCGCCGCGGCGGTCGTAGAAAATGACGTTCGCCGAGCCATCCGCAGGATCGACCGCCAGCCACTGAAAAAATTGATCCGCCCCATCGTGTACCGGATCGCTGTTTACCCGAACCGGCTCGCTCCACTTCTTGCCCCCATCGCTTGAGGTCGCACAGAAAATATCGAGATCGCCATTGCGGTAATCGCTCCAGGTTACGTAAAGCTTCTGGCCGCGCGGATCAATCGCGATCTGCGGGAAACCATTCGCCCGCTCCAGCGTCTGCACCGCAAACATAATCGGCGCAGTGTGAATGATCGCCCGCGCGCGTGAAAACGTCTTCCCGCCATCTCGCGAGACCGTGAACATGATGTCGTCGCCCTGGCTCCAGATCGCATACAAGCGGCCATCCGGTCCAACTGTTCCATCGAAGCCTTCCGCCGCGCCATTATCGTCGCGCGGCAAGCCCGGATGGCGATCAATCTCAATGGGCGCAGACCAGGTTTTGCCATCGTCTGTTGAGCGCGAGATCACCATTTGCGAATCGGCAATTCGCCAGCGCGTCCATCCTACATAGAGATTTCCCGCATAGCGGCTCTTGCTGGTGTCGGCCACGATGTATGGCTTGTCTTCGAAGGGAATCCCGGGTTGCGAAGGTTGTTCGGCGACTGGAACATGGTTCGCCTCCCAAGTCTTTCCGCCATCCAGCGAGCGTCGCACAAAGATTCCGTTACGGGACGCGCCGTGCGCCCAGTAGTTGAACGTCCCCAGCTTGTCGAAGGCGAT
>JASIKQ010000316.1 GCA_030049565.1 Candidatus Sulfotelmatobacter sp. | reverse complement strand
CAGAGCGCAACCACCAACGAAATGACGCGTAATGCCGCCGAAGCTGCCACGGGAGCCGGCAACATCTCGGCCAACATCGGCGGCGTCGCCCAGGCCGCCGACGGCACCGCCTCACGCGCCAGGGAATCCGAAACCGCCGCTAAGGATCTGGCCGACATTGCCGCCCAACTGAGTAGGATGATGGCGCAGTTCAAGATCGAACGCCGCGAAGGGCGCGTCAACCTCTCACTGCCAGTACGCCTCGCCGCCACCGACTTAAGCGGACGGATTCTCGAGCAGGAAGTTACCACCGCCAACGTCAGCCGTCATGGCACATTGTTGAAGAATGTGCGCATTAAGCTTGAACCCGGAGCCAGAATCGTTCTCTCCCGGCAAGGCAAGCGAGAACAGTTTGCAGTGGTTTGGGTGGGAGAGGAGAATACCGCAACGGCCGGCCACGTCGGAATCTCGTGCGAACAGACTTCGTTCTGGGATGACGTTCTGCGTGAGCACAGTGCAATCGAAGCCGCACAGGAAAACCCAACCGGTCAGGCTTTCGGGTCAAAAGCCAGGGCTCAAGGCGCGTGAAACTGCGCGTCATGATCTCGAACGATTGTAAGTGCAGAGAAGAGCGAAGCAGGGAAAAATCTGGGGTGGGAAACGGGAATCGAACCCGCAACCGTCGGAGCCACAGTCCGGTGCTCTGCCAGTTGAGCTATTCCCACCGCCAGAGTGATTATAGCAACCTCAACTTGCAGATTGTCAGAAGATGGAAAGTAGCGCCGAGGTCGGACTACCCTCGGCCCACGCCAACGTATTCGAATCCCATCGCCCGCAGCCGCGTGGAATCGAGCAGATTCTTGGTATCGACAATGACAGGTTTCTTCAGCAGCCGCTTAATGCGATCGAAATCGAGGGCGCGAAATTCCGGCCAGCCCGTGCCTACCACCAACGCATCCACGCCCTCCGCGGCCGAATAGGCTGTATCGCAGTAGCGCACCGAACCATTGAGTCGGATCTTGGCCTCGGGCGTTGCCACCGGATCATAGGCCCGCACGCGCGCGCCCTTGGCCACCAGCGTCTCCGCCAACCGCACCGCCGACGACCCCGCAACTGAATTCGTATTGGGCTTGAATGCTAATCCGAGAATGCCCACGTCCTTGTTCTCCACCGAATTCAACGCCATGGCGATCTTGTCGACCAGGCGCTCGGCCAGCGAATGATTGACATCCCGCGCAGCGCTCAGCACCCTCAGCGGCACGCCGTTATCCAGCGCCAATTGCGCCAGTGAATCCATGTCGGATTCGGCAAAAACCCCGCCCATGCCCGCCCCCGGCTGCAAACATCGGGGAGCGATTTTTTTATCCAGGCCAAGCGCCAGCGCCAGGCTTACGGCGTCTGCGTTCACGCGTTCGCACAACGCCGCAACTTCGTTGATAAAGGAAATTTTCGTCGCCACGAAGGCCGTCGCCGCTTCCCGCACCAGCTCCGCGGTTGCGGGGTTGGTTACGATCACCGGCACGCCCCGCATCACCAAGGGATGAAAAATTTGTTTCAGCACATGTATCGCTTCGTTCGATGTCGAACCCAGAATGATCCGGTCGGGCCAATTGAAATCTTCCACCGCGCAGCCATCGGTGAAAAACATCGGCTGGGAAACAATCGTTCCGTGAAGCCCGGCATCCTTGAACGATTTCTCCAGCTTCGCCGCCGTGCCCACAGGAACAGGTGTGACCACTGTCAATATGGGCGGCTTGGTCGCCATCCGCGCAATGCGCATGGCCACGTCCGATAAATTTTCAGCGCCATCCTCGGCCAGAAAAATAACCTGTGTCTTACGCGCAAACGATTCAATGTCGGTGGAATATGCCAGCCGTCCAGCCCTTACATTTCGCCGGATGATCTCTTTTAGATTTTTCTCGAAGAAGGGGATGTTGCCCTGGGCCATCTCGACCATGCGCGTGCGGTCGGGATGACAACATGAAACTGGAGTCCCAAAATCTGCCAAACAAGCCGAAATCACCGTGCCCAGGTAACCCGAACCGTAGACTCCGATTTGCATGAGGCGTCCTCCGGCAAACCCGCGTCGCGAAGCGGCATTCGGCGCGGATTTCAAGCCTTTCCCTCTCTTCTGTTTACAGTCCGGTAGGCGCTCGTGCAATGCACGCAAGGGTGATGTACCTGGGGCCATGCTGTAACACTGGGAGGTAACGTAATAGGCAGGTAACCAAGGCGGCTAGGACGAAACCAGGGTTCCACCCAGCCGAACCGGAGCCAAATCCACCCACGAATTTGGCGTTTCCTCGCGCACAAAGGTCAACTGGTCCAGCAGGATTCGCCGCGGCCCCGAATATTGACGCCAGCGCTCACGGGAAATTTCGAATGCCCTGTCGGCGGCTTCTGGCGTCGGCATCTTCACGATCGTCAGGTGCGGGATGTACGCCCACTCCTCGGTACAGGCAAGCGTCTGTTTGTTCAGTTGGTCGTGCAGCTCCTGCAGGCGCGCCGCCCCAAAAGCCACCCGGATGTATACCGTGGGCGTGCTGGGGATAAAGCTTTGCATGTCGCCCAGAGTCACCTCAAAAGGTTCGGCCTGTTCGCAGATGCGCGCCAGCATCTGCAAGGCTTCGCTCTCACTGCCTTTCAGAGGACGAGGCGGCAAAAGGGTGATATGCGCCGCCACATGCTGCGTCTGGGGATGTAGCTCCCGACGCAGATTCTCTACGAATTCCCCAACAGGACTGTTGACGTAGGCGACCAGCCCGTACCGCGGATTCTGCATATGAACTAAAAATTATAGCGCGTTCCCTCGTTTATAATCGTTACGGTCCACTGTCGAGTAACCAGCTTTTAATACAGTCGGGGCGTAGCGCAGCCTGGTAGCGCACCTGCC
>JASIKQ010000315.1 GCA_030049565.1 Candidatus Sulfotelmatobacter sp. | reverse complement strand
AGCTCCAAGCAGTGCGACCTTTTTGCTGGATAGATTAGCCCTGGAAGGATCAATCCTGGACAGATCAGTCGACATCGATTCCCGCCCCTCTCGTACATTAGCTTCTTATATATCATTTCAGAGCGCTGACTAGAATTGTCCCACCCGCGTACGGGATTTTGGTTTCTCTGTGGCTCTGTGTTTCTGTGGTGAAAAGTACTTAAGGCAGCGGGCCCGTTTCCAGCAAGATCGGCTTGGCCGACAGTGGAATCGTGGAGCCCGGAACAGGGTTCTCATTACCCGACAAGTCGCGATACATCGTATATCGGGCCGGTATCGTAAAGGTTGAGCAGACAGGCGCTCCCGCAGCGTAGCAACTCGACCCGGCGGCCGTGCCATTGCCGGAAACATTGCTATCCCAAACTGCCAGCGCCTGGTAACTACCGTTCGAGTAGCCGCATGCGTACTGGGTAGTGCCGTTCATAAGAGAGCAGCCGGTAGGTGTATTGCCAGCAATCCATTTATACACCTCGGCATAGGCGGTTGCGGCCTTCGTTGGGTCTCCCGGGCTCCATAAGGCTCCCTCCCCAGGCGACGGCGAGTCCCACGCGTACCAGTACACTCGGGCCACGTTTATCGAATCTTGCAAGAGGTAATAACGCGCCAGGAATCCCGCCTGCAGGTCCGGATCGGTAAAGCCTTCCACCGGCGCCTGTCCCCAGCCGCCTTCCGTGCAGAACAAGGGGTCGGATTGGACCGCAAAGTTCGGTAGAACGGAGTTCAGATCGCTTATCACCGTCAGAACGTCTTCGGGTACCGGATAGTCTCCCGATGTTTGGGTGCTCACGTAGCAGTGGAAACCAATAATGTCGACGAAGCTGGCCGGCCCCACGCCGGCGACCTGCGTCCCTAAGAAATCGGACATCTGTGTTTGAACTGCGTTCAAGACCGACTGTCCACCTACGGGAGCCGGTGTGCTAAGTCTCGCATCCGGATCGAGAGCCGTACCACTGGGAAATACGCTCTCAGAATTGCACGACTCGCCTGGGGGAGGTCCCTCGATCACGCATCTAGCATCCTGCGTCATGCGGACCAATTGCTGCGGCGTCCCGACCCAAAACAGAGAGACATTCCACTCATTCCAAATCTCATAAAACTTGATTTGGCCTTTGTACCTGCTCACAGCGGAAGTGACCCAGCCGATCCAGATAGCATCGGCTCCGGTCCCATCGCTGTTCAAATCTGTTGGTGGTTCGCATTGTCCCGGGCCGCCATCTATGTTCGTGTAGGCGCAATTAGTATCGTTGGGGTTGGATGACGCCCAGTTTGGAGTGCGGCCGAGATCATACAGAACGTCTACATTGTTCGCTTGGGCCTCCGCCATAAAGGCATCCATATGGCTAAAATCGCAGGCGCCAGCTCCCGTGTTAATTTCGGCCCAGCCAACGCCCGAGTCCCATAGCCGAATCCCGCCGAACTGAACGGCGGTCGTCGGATCAGGGTCGGACGGCAGGGGAACGACTGTACTCGGCCAAGGTGTAGCTGGCTCAAGGGAGTGAATGTGCATCCCAAAGAACGGGTCGGGCTGAGGGATGCTGGCGGGAGGAGTCCCACTATATGTGCCACTGTTGCACAGATTAGACACGCCTGTACTGGGCGGCGGCTGGTTGGTTGACGGTGAACCGCCGCCGCCGCACGCCGACACACCCGCGAAGGCGCCCAAGGCAACTATTGAAACCAATAAACTACTTACGCTTGGTCGTTTCACTCTGGGAGAACGGCTATCAAGCATGCCTTTACGTCTCAAGATCCCCTTTATGACTCTTGCCTGTTATTTAACGCGAATGGCGGCATTTAGTTGCGGATGGCTTGCGCTCACATTAACACATTTCGGCAGGGCTGCGACGCGACACCCGTCTCCCACCAACCTTTTTCTCTAAACCTTGCTAAACCTTATCTCCATGCAAACAGTCGCCAAGAACGGCCACTAAGGAAGTAGCCCTAAATAATGCACATGGGCGGTTTGAACTGGCTGGCAAGATCGTGAGTTCGATCGCAGCGAGCAACTTATGGCAATTCGGCCGGCCTGCCAGCCATGCGCCACGACCACATCAAGAATGAGGTTGCGGTCAGATCGATTGCGGGTTCAGTTGTACTGTATGACTGCATGTTGTCTCTGTAAACGGCAAGTTCCGAACTGTTATACGCACCGTCGTTGCCGTTGAAGACGGCGAAGGTGTCGACTCCGTTGGCGGGGCAGAGAATCATTCCGGACACCACTCCGGATGTGGCTGCGCTGGCTGGGCCTTCGGAAGCTGCGCCCCACAGAATCGGAGTGCCACCGGAGGTGCCATCCAGGGCTCCTGCAAGGTTTGCTACCTGATGCTGGATGCAGTTTGGAAAAGTGCTGCCATCGCCCACGATAAAGGACGATCCCCAGGAGTTCGCGCCGAGAATGTTGGCCAGCCAACGTTGCGAATAAGTGTCATAACTGCTATCGCCGGTCAGGTAATAGAGTTCGCTGGCCATCACCGAAAGGCCGGCGCCGTGGGAAGTGGTGTCGCCGTTTTGCCAGGGAACGCCGAAGCCCCACACGTCCGTTCCCGCCTGTGTAATCGCGACGTTTATCTGATTTTTGAGTGCAGTCAGTATGGTCGACTGGTTGACAGGCAACCCGCTGGGATTTCCTGCTAGCCCTAACGCGCGATATAGCTCGAAGTGCGCCAGACCGCTTACGTCGTACAGATTGAGGGTATCTTCGTATCCCTTGTTATAGATCTTGGTGATGTAGTTGTGCGCGTGGTGGGCCGCTTCGCTGAGATAATGCATCGGATCGCTGACCGGCAAGTCGGCGGGCAGCTCGCCGTTCGCAGATTGCAGAGACGAGTGCAGAGCGAAATACAGCTCAGTCGCACCCAATTCCATGTCGTCGTCCCAGACGTTTTCGGGGTATCCGTCGAAAGGAAGTATGGTGAGCAGGCATCCGGACGAACATGTGCCGCCGTAGACAGATGCGGCCGGGTCGGCAAGAGAAGTATCGGCGAGCGCGAAAATCTCCTCGGCATAGCGCAGGGCCTTATCGGCCAGGTGAGGATTGACGATGCGATACAACTGATAGTACTCGGCAAAGGCTGCGGCCAGGCGTCCTGCAAGATTGGGGCTGATCTTTTCTGCTTTTCCGCCGGAACCCGCTGGCGCAGAGACGAAAACCGGACGGTAGCAGATATAGAAGTAGTCTGGAGTACAGCCTTCATAATCGTCAGCGGCTTGCGGGAGGGTCCAGATATCGTATTCGGTTTCGAGATTCTTGAAATGATTCCAGTCCTGGCTATTGTCGACTTGATAGTAGAGCGTCTTGCTGCTGTCATCCCACATTTTCATCAGCCATTTCAGCCCAAAGCGTGCTTCATCGGAAAAGTTGGATGACAAGGGCGCGCCTACGACACTCCCGGAGTAAGAGACCGAGGCAGGCGGAGCCGGCGGATTGACGGGAGCAAATGGCCCCATCTGATGAGGGAAGTCGCGAATGCCAATCTCCATCAGCGCGACCGCGTAACTCGTGGTCTCGACATATTTCATGTAATCGCCCGCATCCCACCACCCCCCGGAGCCGTTGATGACGGCGTCCGCAGAAGTGAGAGGGGTCGCGGTGGTGTTAATCAGATCGTTCGAATTTAGTCGGGGCGTATCGTAGACGGTTGCCTTCTCGTCGTTCAGATGTCCGGGAGCCGTTCGTAAGGCATTGGGGATATAGTCAGGACCGTCACGCTCGGTTTCGTAAAACCATAAAGTGTTGAGTAGCAAGCCTGAGTAGAGAACGTCGGGAGTGTCAACCGCAAATTTGGGAGAACTCGCGGCAACCGGACCTGAGACTGAGATCGTGTAGACGTCGCCTCCGGTGACGGTGAAATTGAGGCTATAGACATCGTATTGGAGTTTCTTGTTGCTCCAGGTGCCGAGGAGGGGGCCGACGGATGCCGAGTAGACAGTGGCGCCCTTAGAGTTGATAACGCTGAATGTTGCTCCCGACTCGGGGATGGTGGACATGAGGTAGGCCTGGAAAGGAGGATTGGCAGTTTCGTACCCGGCCTGGTTGACGCGGACGTAGGCGGACTTGGTGGCGTGGGCGGCGGGCGCCATTAGCGCGAGAAGGGCAAAGTACAAACAAGAGAATCGGCGGGGAGGCATCAAGTTTCCTCCTTGTTCAGCGCTGTCGCAAAAGTGCCAAGCCGTGGCAGCTCATCACCACGCGATAGGTTGTGAATACCAAAGTCAGGCGGTTATTAAAAGCATTTAATAAACGCGTGAATACTAGCCTCAAGACGGCCAAAAATCAATAGGGTAAGGCTCCATTCGCACGGCCGGCTTGCTCGAGCGCCGGCGGTTCAGGTTCGCTTATGAAACCGCCATTCCGAAACTTTCGTAACCAACGCCTTATCCTTCTCAATTGCTGGGTCAGATTGCCCCTCCTAGAATCGAGGCAGCGGTAGTCTGCCCAAAACCATCCCGATGCCGGACAGCACAAAACGAGTGGAGCGAGCCGAGGTCGCCAAGCGGATTGAGCGCGCGGAGAAGCTTCTGCAAAAGGGCAAGGCGGCAGAAGCCCTCGAGGACTATCTGGCGGCGCTGCGCGACGATCCCGAAAACGATACGGTGCGGCAGCTGGCGGCAGACTTGTGCCTGTCGCAGAACCGGGCGCACGATGCGGTCCGGCTGCTGGGCGAGTTGTTTGAGCGGCAAGTGGCGGGGGGAGATGCTACCAAGGCTAGCCTCACCTATAAAAAGCTGGCGCGGCATGGGACTCCCTCGTGGGATCAGAAGTTTCGCTTTGGTCACTTATTGGAGGGGTCGAACAAGAAGCTGGCGGTGGGAACGTATGAGTCGGCGCTGAGCGATCTGGCGAAGGCGGGTAACAAGAAGGATGCATTGCAGGTGCTGGGGCGGGTGGTGGAGCTGGAGCCCAACCCGCCAAATTATCAGCGGGTGGGCGAGTTGTGCTCAGAGTTGGGCGAGAGCAAGGCAGCAGCCGAGGCCTTCATGCGCGCGGCGAAGCTGGCGGCGGAGAGGGGAGCGGATCCGGCACAGTGGTACGAGCGCGCGTATCAGGAGGATTCGGCGGATGAGGCGATCACGCTGGCGTATGGAAAAACCTTATTGACTCAGGGGCAGGTGGGTGCGGCGGTCTTCATTCTTGAGCCGCAGGTGATCGCGGGGAAGAATTCTCCGCAACTGCGCGAGATCTATTCCGAGGCTTTGTTGGCGGCAGGGCGCTATAACGAAGCGGAGCCGCTGGTGTGGGAATTGTTTGAGCAGAATCCCAGCCGCGAACCACAAGTGATCGCGCTGATTGGCCAGTTGATAGATTCAGAGCAGGACGAGACCGCGGTTGCGCTGTCGCGGAAGCTGGGGCAATTCCACGCCAAGCGTGGGGAGCGCCGGCAGTTTTTGGGCCTGATGCAGGAAATCACGGCAAAGCGCAAAACGCCTCCCGAGATGCTCGAGTTCATGAGCGAGTTATTCAACACTGCGAATCGAGAAGGCGATTATTGCCAGACCCTGCTAAAGCTTTTCGATGTTTACGCCGGAACCGGGAATTTTGCCAAGGCGGCTGAGTGTTTGGACCGGGCGGCGGATGTGGATCCCTACGATTCTGGCCACGCGAAGCGGCTGGAGATGCTGAAGGGCAAGATCGACGAGGTCAAGTTCAAAGAAATTTCCTCGCGGTTCACGTCGACGTCGCCGAGCGCGGCGCAGAAGCAGATCGAGCATGAGGCCACGCTGGGGGCTTCGACTTTACAGGACCTGATGTTGCAGGCGGAAATACTGGTGCAGTATGGGATGCGAAACAAGGCGATCGAGAGATTGCAAAGGATTCAGGAGTTGTTTCCGCGCGAAGAAGAGCGCAATGAAGACTTACAGCGGCTCTATATGTCGGCGGGAATGACGCCGACCTATGCCGGTTCCGTGCCGGTGCCGCAGGCTCAGGTGCAGACCCCAGTCGCGGCGCCAATAGCGACGGCTCCAGCCGCAGCCGATCCGGCGGCGGAGATGCGCAACGTGACCCGCGTGGCCGAGATCACGCGCAAGTTGTATCGCCAGGCAACGGCGCAGGCAGTGCTCACGACGGCGGTGAATGAGATTGGGGCGCACTGGGAAGTTTCACGATGCGTAGCCATGATGCGCACCAAGGGTTCGCCGCCTACCGCCGTGCAGGAATTTTGTGGGAAGGGCACGCGAGCGGGGGATGAAGAGACACTGAAGCAAGTGATCTGCGCGGTGCATGATGCCACTTCCGATGAGGCGGTGAACATTGCCGATGTGCAGAAGGATCTTGAGTTGCAGAAGGTCAGCAAAGCAGTCGCGGACCTGGGCTCGGTTTCAGTGCTGGCATTTCCTTTGACCAATGGCGCGGATTCGGTTGGATTGCTCGCACTCATGCACAACAAGCCGCGAACTTGGCCCACTTCTGATACGCTCGTGCTGAAAACTCTGGCCGATCAGATGGTCATTGCGCTGAATAACGCTGGCCTACGGCGGCTGGTAAAGAATCTCTCCGTCACCGACGAGAAATCCGGACTGCTCAAGCGGGCGTCGTATATCGATCTGCTGCTCGCCGAGAGCAAGCGCGCCATTCAGAACTCGACTCCTCTGTCGCTGTTGTTGATGCAGTTTGGCAAAAGCAGCTCCATGTTCCGGGAATACGGTGAAGCCGAAGTCATGTCGGTGATGGAGCGCGTGGGACAGATGTTCTCCGCTAATATCCGCTCCAACGATCTGGCGTTTCGCTACGACACGACGACCATTGCCATCCTGCTTGGTGAAACTGCGGAACGCGAGGCTATGCTCGCTGTCGAGAAGCTGCGGAAGATCATCGCTGAAGTGCGCTTCCCAGGCAAGGACGGATCCGATGGAACTCAGGCTCTTTTTTCCGCGGGATTAGCCGAAGCTGTGATCCGCACCGAATACGATCCCATCGATGTCGT
>JASIKQ010000314.1 GCA_030049565.1 Candidatus Sulfotelmatobacter sp. | reverse complement strand
GCGCCGCGGTTAGCCGGCGGATGGTATGGCGCTCCCGCTTCACGGGCAGCGACACCCCCACGGAAGTCTCCCGCCCTGGCGGTTGCAGCTATCGGCGGACGTCCTTCATTCGCTGATGCCCGCAGCTGAGGATTTCCGCGCGCCGCCTGTATATGTTGCTGCTGGGCAGCGACGGGAGGCAGATGCCGCTCGCGTGCATAAACCTCGTCTTGCGCCGTCGCATGCGCTACAACCCCGCCGCTCCCGCCGTTGTAGCTGACGCGATTTTCCGTGATGTTGGTTATGCGCTCGTTATAGACGTTGTGGATTACCGTAACATTCACATTCGCTACTTCACGGTTGTAGAAGAAGTGGCCGTCCTGCCAGCGCCCCCCGACGAAGCCTTCGCCGAAATAGCCGAAGCCGTAATTGATTCCGCCGTAGAAGCCCACGTGCGGACCCCACCAGCCATCGTAAAAGACGAATCCCCCATCGACCCACGCCCAATACGGTGGTGTCCAAAAGAAGCCGACTTCCGGCGCCAGCACCCACGTGCCCGGCACCCAGTAATAATCGCCGGCGTCGTCATCCCATGCCCAGTAACCGGGCGTCCAGATATACCCGTCGCCCGGGCACACCGGCTGGTCATAGATGGGGATGGCTGGTGGTCCGAAACTAACGGAGATGCGAAGCTGCGCGAGCGAGGCCGAAGACATAACCAAAACTGCCACTGCGAACAAAACCGCGCGACTGGCGAGAATACGCATATGTTCTCCTCTCCATCGTCCCTCGTTTACCCGTTACCGCTTTGCCGCTTGCGGGCTGCGTGGCGCGATGGGCACAAACGGCTTTGATGTGGAGTCGACTGCTGCAACGGTTGAATGCACCAGCAACCATTCTATGCGGCGCTTATAAAACTATTACGAGGACGGAGTCGAATCGTCCGTCAACTTTGGATGGCGTTGCGGACATCAAGACATCGACGTTCCACTTTGCCTCGCGGTACCCGATCCAGTGCAACTGACTAAGGCGTGGCGGGGTCGTCCGAAAAATCGGCAAT
Organism: Candidatus Sulfotelmatobacter sp.; assembly: GCA_030049565.1. GTDB lineage: Bacteria > Acidobacteriota > Terriglobia > Terriglobales > Acidobacteriaceae > Sulfotelmatobacter. Next base: position 1,648 of record JASIKQ010000314.1, on the reverse strand, counting down.
GGGTACGGTTGCGGTTACCGTGGCTCCTTTGCTGCTGGAGGAAATGTCCAGTTTGCCCCCGAGTTGGCCAAGCCGTTCTCTCATGCCTCGAAGTCCGACGCCGATCGTGTGTTGCCACAGTGCTGGGGAGGGATCGAGCAGTGCGGAAGTGAATCCCTTGCCCTCGTCTCTGACTTCAAGGCTGGCGAATCCTTCCTGAATGGCGAGTTTGACCTGCGCAGTGGCGCTGCCCGAGTGACGATGCACATTGGTTAAGCTTTCCTGGAGAACGCGAAAAAGCGCCAGCTCGACGTCACGCGAAAGGCGCGGAAAGCTGGCGGCGGCATCGAAGGTAGCCTGGATTCCGCTTCGGTCCTTGAAGCCTTCGAGATACCAGGCAATCGCGGACTTCAAGCCAACTTCGTCCAGCATCGGAGGATAGAGCAGGTACGATAGAGTACGAACCTCCTTCACGCATTCGTCGGCAATGCGCATGCAACTGGCAAGCTGCGCGGCCAAGTGGGCGTTTCTCGCGCCCGCCTCCTGGGCCAGGGAATCGAGACTTATTTTCATGGCCGTGACGGATTGGCCGAGAGTATCGTGCAGGTCGCGACCGATGCGGCGCCTTTCCTCATCCTGCATTTGCAGAAGCCGGGAAGTGAGATCCTTCAAGGATTTTTCCCGCCGCATCCGTTCCGTCATGTCGCGGGTCACTTTGGTGAAACCGATAAGCTTGTTACTTTCATCCAGCACAGGCGTGATGACCACGTTGGCCCAGAAACGCGAGCCGTCTTTGCGTACGCGCCAGCCGTCGTCTTCCAGACGGCCGTCGCGCACCGCTATGGCAAGTTCGTGGGCCGGTTTGCCGGCGCGAATATCTTTTTCGGGAAAAAAGCAGGAGAAGTGGCGCCCGATGATTTCCGACGCGCTGTAGCCCTTGATGCGCTTGGCCCCGGTGTTCCAGCTAGCCACATTGCCATCGGGATCGAGCATGAAGATGGCATAGTCCTGGACGACTTCGGCCATCAGGCGGAAGCGGTCTTCGCTGCGATGCAGGGCCATCTCCGTGCGCCGGCGTTCGCTAAGATCGTGTGTGACGGTGCCGAAACCGATCAGTTTGCCGGTCACGTCGCGAACCGCCGCGATGGTTACGCTTGCCCAGAATGTGGAACCATCCTTGCGGACGCGCCAGCCTTCATCCTGGGCGTGGCCGCTTTGAATAGCCACGTCCAGGAGCTTCTGCGGCTCTCCGTTTGCCGCCTGTTCGGCGGTATAAAAGCGCGAAAAATGCGTCCCTACAATTTCGGCGGCTTTGTATCCATGCAGACGCTCCACGCCCGCATTCCAGGTACTGATGTTGCCCTCGGGGTCGAGCATGAAGATCGCATAATCGGGTACGGCTTCCACAAAGAGCCAGAACTGCTGCTGCTTGCGTTGAGCTTCGATTTCCGCCAACAAGGTTTGCGTGCGTTGCTGCAAGCGAACTCGGTCGCGGGAATTCTCTTCCCGCGGGGAGAGTATTCCATGTTCCTCGCCGGGCAGCACTTGCGAGTGTTCCGCACAAATTTGCAGCAGCGACTCGGCATGATCCTCGCGGCAAAAGCCCTGCATGGGATAAGCACAGTGCAGCGCGAACGAATATGCCTTCGCCGCCCGATTCCAGAGCTTT
>JASIKQ010000313.1 GCA_030049565.1 Candidatus Sulfotelmatobacter sp. | reverse complement strand
TCTGGGCGAGCCGCGCGAAGTGGCGCATTCTCTGCGCCACAGAAACCGCGCGTTCGGCTCGCTTCCTTGCCAACTGAACTACCAGGCAGCACAGACCTTGAACACTATGGACCCTGCGGTGCTACTCTATTCCGTAGAGGAGGTATCTATGACAACCCTCTTTCCTGCCTTTTTCTTTGGCTTCCTCGGCTTCGGCTTTGTAATGTACTTTCTGCCCTCAATCATTGCCATCCTCCGCAGCAAACGCGACATTGCGGGAATTGTGCTGCTGAATTTCTTTCTCGGATGGACCATGATCGGCTGGGTAGTTGCGCTGGTCTGGGCAGTAAAGACCGACGTTCCAGTCGTGGTGGTGCGGTGAGATTGTTCGCCGCCCGGGCTTATATGACGCTTTGCGCCCTGGGCGTTTCCAGCTCTCTTTTGTTCAGCCTCTCGGCGCTGGCGTGCTCGCGCCGTCCCCAACCTCCATCGCAAGACCCAGCGGCCCTGCTGCGCTCCATTGCATCTGCTGATCCGGCGAAGTACCCGGCAGGCGCGCAAAACAAGCACTGGGAAAATCCTTATCTGATCATTCGTCCCGCAGAAGTCGCGCTGCTTACCGCGGTAACAGCGAATGAAGAGCAGATTCTGAAGCCGGAGGAGGTCGTAAGCGCACTGGCGCAACTGCCTGCCTCGGCTTGGCCCTATGGACGCGCCGTCGCAATCCTGGTCGAGGAGAAACCCGCAACCTCAGAGTCTGATAAAACTTCCATTCGGCGCAACCGCGGCATTGTCCAGGGCGCATTGCAGCAAGCGGGAGTAACCATCGTCTCCATGCCGGAATCCTGAGATCGAACACTCCACAATGCAGACCCATAAAACCATTGCAGAAACGCGCGCCGCCTGCCGCGCCGCACGACAAAGTGGAAAGCGCCTTGCTCTCGTTCCCACCATGGGCGCACTCCATGAAGGTCACTTATCTTTGGTGCGGGCGGCTCGCACTTCCTGCGACGTAGTAGCCGTATCAATTTTTGTCAACCCTGCGCAATTCGGACCGAATGAAGATTTGGCCAAATATCCACGTAACTTCGAGCGAGACCAACTGCTGCTGGAAAAAGAAAATGTTGATCTGCTTTTTGCGCCCTCGCTTGAAGAGATGTATCCCCAAGGCAGCGTTACCTGGGTCACGGTCGAGGGATTGAGCCATAAGCTTGACGGCCGCTCGCGCCCGGGGCATTTTCGCGGAGTGACCACGGTTGTATCCAAGCTGTTTCACATCATCGCGCCAGACGTGGCATTTTTTGGGCAAAAGGACGCCGCGCAAGTCGCGGTCATACGCCGGATGGTGCGAGATTTGAATTTTCCCGTGGAAATTGTTGCCTGCCCCATCGTGCGTGAGCCGGACGGCCTGGCCATGAGCTCGCGCAATGTGTTTCTCGATGCCAGGCAGAGAAGCCAGGCGCTGGTTTTGCATCGTTCGTTGATGCAGGTGAAAAATGCCTGGGAGGCAGGCGAAACCGACGCGGCGAAGTTAGCAGCAGCGGGCCGCGACGAAATGAAGAAGCAAAATTCAGTCCGGCTCGACTATTTCGAAGTTGTCGATCCCGACAGTCTCGATTCTGTCACCAACGTCGCCAATGGCGCGCTCGTCGCCGTGGCTGCGTTTGTGGGCTCGACCCGGCTGATCGACAATATTCTGCTGCCGCGGCGCGGGTAGAATTCGAAAATTGCAAGCCCGGACTACGGCTGAATGGCTGCCGAAGTCGTCGGCTCTGCTTCCGCGGGCAACAAGCGCTCGCGCATCATGTTTTCGATTTGCGACCAGACTTGCGGGTCGCATTCGCTCTGCACATGCCCGGCGGTAAAGAATCGATCAGCCCAGGATGCGTCCGGACAGGAAACCGGATGCTTCCTGTAATCCATTCGATAATTACCTAGAATTTTCGTCTTGCCGGGATTGGCCGCCATGATCTGCGCTTCGCCATGCAGAATTCCGTGCGGCTGATAGAAGTTGATCGCGGCGGCGACGTTGTCGGGAATTACCGAATCGTTTTGCCACATTTTGGCGATGCTATCCACCTGCACTGTCAGCATCACCGGAACGCCTTTTCTGCGCAGATCCCGCGCCAGCAACACGGCGGCTGCCGCTCCCCAGCTATGGCCAAAGAGAATAATCCGGGCGCGCGCCTTCTCTTGCGCCGAAAGCACGCCATCGTGATCGCCGTCGAGCAAGCGCAGAATGGTTTCGCAGGCCTGCTTTCTCCGCCGATTTTCAAAAATCTGGATGTAAGTTCCTTGCGGCAATGAGCGCCCCATGCGCCGCGCCAGTTGCACCGGTCCATGATGCAGATCGTTATGCCCGACGAACCCTCCCACGAAGCCGATCACAATACTCTCAGGAGAAGCGCTGCTGGTGGAGATCCCCGAAGCATCGCCTGCCTTCGCCATCAGCGGCATCATCAGCGCTATAAGCGCAACACCGGCAATCGCTGCCCGAGATGCGGATAGGCGGGCCAAAAAGCCTCCCACCACCTGAGATGACCCGTTCGAATGCGAGGATGCCGAAAAAAAAAGGCTCATGCGCGGACCCGTCGGCTGGCCGCCAAAACCCTTAACCAGAGCGGCCTCTGGCCGGTTCTCCGCCCCATAGTCTACACCCGTTCAGTCTGAACCGGAGGACCCAAAGGGTCGGCAGTGGCTGTTTTGAATTCATACACTAAGGCAGAAGTTTTCGCATGCATTTAACATTTCGCCGCTAGAATCCTGCCATGCTGCTTATGCCGTCCGATCTTCCGTGGTGGGAATGGCTGTCGATTTCTTTATGGGCATGGATCGTTGTCGGACTCGCATTTGATTACAATGACAAAAAGGACTACCGCCGCCTTGCAATCTTCGTTGAGCTTACATCAGGGGTAGTCGGAGCTATCACCGGAGCGATGACGGCAATCGTTCTCGTAAAGATATGGTATAGCTGATCTTTTTCCGAACAGGTTTTCAAAACCGCCCACTACCAAAGGGTCGCATCAGGATTTTCGTGATCGCAAAATAAAAGGCCTACTAGGGTACGCCCAAGCCATCATCTGCCGGCTCTCGGGCCGGAAACGAAGAGATTATCTGCTATCACCCACCGCAGCCGATGATCGGCCGCTTTTGTAATTCCGATCCGGGCGGTAATCCGGATTCTGCCCGCACGAAACCCGTCATCTGCAATCCATAAGCCGGACTTCTGTGACGTGAGATCGCATCCATTGTCGCGGGCGCGGGTGATGCCGAAGGCTTCGGCCAGCCGTCCGGGCCCGCTGGTCAGTCGAACGCTGTCACTGGGAAAAAGCAGTCGAACGTGACGAGCCTTCGCCATTTCTTCCCGGCCGCAAATCGGTTCGAGCGCGCGAATCAGCACGCTTCCCGCTTTGCCCTCCCGCTCACACGAGACATTCAGGCAATAGTGATTGCCGTAGATGAAGTAAACATAAGCATGGCCGGGAGGTCCGAAAAGAACCGACGTGCGGGCAGTGTTGCCGGCAGCGGCGTGGGCCGCAGGATCGTTCTCCCCGAGGTAAGCTTCGGTTTCGACAATGCGGCCGGCGAGAAGTTCCGCTTCGCTCTGCCGCACCAGCACCTTACCTAATAGTTCGCGTGCCACGCGCAGCGGACCGCGCGCAAAAAATTCGCGATCAAGCGGCAGAAGGCGCGGATGTGTGCAGGGAGTCGCCACTTGCAATGTACTGACGCTACGCCGCGCCCTTCGCCGCCTCCTTCAAGTAAGCCAACACCTCTACCGCATGGCCCTCCGGCTTCACCTTGGGAAAGATATGCTGGATCCGGCCATCGGGCCCAATGACGAACGTGGTCCGCACGATGCCCATGACTTTCTTGCCATACATATTCTTTTCCTGGAGCACGCCAAAAGCGTCCGCGACTTTCTTGTCGGCATCGGCCAACAGTGAAAACGGCAGCTTGAACTTTTCCTGAAACTTTTTCTGCGCCTTGGGCGTGTCCGGAGAAATGCCAAGTAAAACCGCCCCCGTTTTCTGCATCTGCTTATAGGTGTCGCGAAAGGCGCAGGCCTCAACCGTGCATCCCGGCGTGTCGGCCCGAGGATAAAAATAGAGCACAATCTGCTTGCCCCGCAGGCCCTTCAGCGACACTTCTTTTCCGTTCTCGTCCTGCAAAGTGAACTCAGGAGCTTTATCATTGATATTGAGCATGAATGCCTCGCTTTCCGAAAAACTAAAGGTTAGGATGCGGCACTGCAGCCGCATCGGCTGCGGATCCGAATCGAGCGAATCCAAATCGAATGGATCCAAAGTGAACGGATCCAGATTAAACGGATCCACATTAAACGGATCCACATTAAATATGTACCGAGGATTTTTATATCGCAGATTGGGGCCTCTCGTCACCGGCCTTCTACTGCTCTGCGCAATGAGCGCGCCGCAAGCCGCTGCCCAGCGGCCGCAGCTCAGGCGGCCCGAGGAGCCAACCGAAGAGAAGCCTCCCGCACCCCCGAAGCCCAAAAAAGTAAAGGGCCCGCGTGCGGTCGCGCTCCTCGAAACCAACAGCAATGGCAAGACCGCGTTGATCCCGGTCGCCATCTTGGTCGACGGCAAATTTTACGATGCCAGCGAGTATAAAGCCGATCCCGTGCCCATGGCGCTCGAATCGGGCACCGTCTATGAAGTGGAGCAGACCGGCAGCTCGCAGGGTTTGTTCACCGTAAGCCAGGCGCTGCACAGCAAGTCGCCGGCAAATCCGCATCCCTGGCTGGGCACTGGATCGTACCTTGCCAATGGCACTCAGGCGGCCACGAACTTTCGCAAGGCAGAAGACAAGCCAGTTGGCATCGATAACATCGGCAGCGACGAGCCCCCGCGCTTGACGCGCGGAAGCGCCGCGTCACCCGCAGCTTCCACGCCCGCGCCCTCCAATGCGGGAGCTGGATCATCCGGCAAAACCGCTGCCAATCCCCCTGCGGCATCTTCCGATAAATCCGCCAGCACCCCTCCCCCAGCCGCAAGTTCGCCAGAAAAATCAGGCGCGGGAACTGCTCCCGACAAGCCGGCGCCGGCATCGCAAGCCCCGTCAACCGAGAAATCCAGCGCCACTCAACCGTCGCAAGCTCAGCCCTCCGCTTCATCGCAGCAGGCGCAAAGCCAGGGCTCGCCGAACTACTATCGTCCTACGCTCCGCCGTGGCAAGCCCACCGAGCAAGTTCCACCCGGCGAGCAAGAAGACGAGGAAGGTCTCAAGGCCGTAACACTTGATTCCAAAACCACGGCGCTCGCGGCCCAGGCTATCTCCTACCACTACGCAGCGGCCATTTCCGATGACGGCGGGCCCGATCCGCGATCCTACAAATTCTTCTGGAAGCCTGGCGAAGAAGACGAACGGCGAACTCAGATGCTGGCCCTGGCGGCAAAAGAGGTCAACGCTTACGTGGCTGCCGAGGCCAGGAATCTCATCGCCCCCAAGCCGGCTCCCGCCAAGCCCGCGTCCGCAAAAGCCTCCTCACGCAAGTCTGCGGCCAAGCCCCCGCAGCCGGTTTTCGAGAACACACAATTTCAGGGCTTCGATGTCTGGTTGAACAATCAACCGGTGATGGTTCTCACCGCCGACGCTCACATGCCGCCGGCGCCCGGCGCTTCAACGCCGCCCATCTCCTACAGCATTACGCTCGTGGCCACTACCGACATCTACGGTGAGCTGCGCAAGCTCTACCTCGGGGTGACGGATAAATTTCATCTCGACGTCACCCCCCGGCTGGAATTGATTGATGTGGTCGACGCCGATGGCAAGGGGCGCGGCGACTTACTCTTCAAGCAAACCACCGATGCCGGCAGCGGCTACATCATCTACCGCCCCACTGCCGACAAGCTGTGGAAGCTCTTCGACAGTCTGGGAGAAACTTAGCCGGAACTAGGTTTCAATCCCTACATAGCAAACCCGGCCGATAATGTAATCTTCAGCCATCTTCCATTCGTCGATGGTAATGATTTCGATGGGATAGGCTTGGTTCTGCGGCCGCAGAATCAAATTTCTGTGTGCCGTTTCCACGTATTTCACCGTGCACGTGTCGCCCTTGAGCACGGCATACATGTTCATCTCCCCTTTGCGGTACGGCTTCAGTGAGTTGTAGTGACGGTCCAGCAGCAGCGTTGCCCCGGGCAGCAGCCGCGGATACATGCTCATACCGTCGCTGCCGTCGGCCCGGATGGCCACAAATCGCTCCCATTTGTCGCGCGCCCCTTCCGGTTCCGTTTCCGCCCTCAGCTTCTTCAGGAAACTCTTCTTGAACTTGAGAATTTCCTTCACCTCCATGCTGGTGATCAGCTGATGCGTCGCGGCCACATTCAACTCCACCCCCAGCACATTTTCAAACTCATCCTCGCTGGGCGGAAGGATGGTCGCGCGTTTATTGACTTCGGCCGGATCCAGCAAGTCGAGCACGGAAAGATTTTGTACGCTGAGCACCTTGTCCATGCCCGCAACGCTCAGGCCACGCTTGCGATTGAGGAAGTTCGAGATGTGGGCCTGTTTAAACCCGGTTTCCTGGGAAAGACGCAACCCTGTCAAATCGCCGGCGTGAATTCTTTCCCGCAACGTGTTGCGCAGGTTCTCTTGCAGCGCCCGAAATTTCATCGCCGTAAGTATATCAAGCTTATAGCAATATGCTAATTCGAAGAGTTTTCCACAGCCGCATTGGTATATCGACCTTGACCGAGATTATCTACTTGACTCAAGTATGATTCCCTGCTACATTTGTTCATGTGAGCTACTTCCCAAACTTGACGCGCTTTCTGGAGCGATTCACCTTTCGGATGTGCTCATGCGCTTCTTTCAGAACTTTGGGATGGAACACAGCTTCAGCTAATTCCCTTCCCGTCATTTTTGCCGGATGTTTCTTGAACCTCTTTGCCATACGGTGACCCTATGACCTCCGCTCCTGTCAATCTAATGACTTTGGTCGATCAGTTCAATACAGACGAACGCTGTCGCGAAGCCCTGAAACATTTACGCTGGCCCGACGGCGTGCGCTGCTTGGAATGCAACAGCGACAACGTATCGCCAGTGAGCGAGCGCAAAGTGTACGTCTGTAATTCATGCAAATATCAATTCTCCGTCACAGTCGGCACAATCTTCCATGATTCACATCTCCCGCTCACGAAATGGTTTCTGGTTACGTACCTGATGACCGAATCGCGCAAAGGCATCTCCGCGAATCAGATTAAGCGAATGCTCTGGGGAGAGCACAAGGGTTCCTATAAGACCGCATGGTATCTCTGTCACCGAATCCGCGCCGCTATGTACGAAGCGGGCCACAAGATGACTGGTGCGGTTGAGATTGACGAAACCTATGTCGGTGGAAAGCGTCGTGGCCGTGGGCATCGGGACAAGCTTATCAATAAAACCCCTGTGATCGGCATTCGTGAGCGCAGTGGACACCTTCATTTCATCAAGGCCGATCAGGTCAACCAGAATACCGTTTACGACATCATCGCGCGGAATGTCGACAAAACGGTCGATGTCATCATGACGGATGAATCGAAGCTCTACAATTTCAATTTGACCCAGTTCCAGAACGCGAAACATGAAAGCGTCAACCATAGCGCCGGTGAGTACGTCCGTTACGAAGGCGGATTCTGCATTACCACAAACGGAATCGAATCTGCGTTCAGTTTATTCAAGCGCGGGATTGTTGGTGCATGGCATAAAGTCTCAGCAAAACACCTGCAAGCTTATTTGCAAGAGATGACGTTCCGATTCAACAACCGAAAGAATCCGTATCTGTTTCGCGATACGCTCACTCAAATGCTGAAATCGGAAGCCCTTGAATACAAAGAGCTAACAGCCGCATAAGATCTCAGTCAGTGGCGCGCCTTACAAGAGTATCCAAGTAGTCCGCTATCGGGTAAAAATCTGCATCGCAGCATCCTTCGTTAAAATTAGGAGATCGCTTTAGAGTCGTGATGAGGCCACGCAACCGTGTCTGTCCACGCGGCTTTTTCCCATGCGGATGGTTCCTTCCGAGCCGTCATAAGTGCCGCCGCAATGCCCATAACGGCAACCCCAATGCCAGGTGACGGAATCCACCAAAGCAGTGCGGCTGCGGCAATATAACCAATAAAGCAGAGCCACATACCTCCCCGATGGCTGGCCCACAGCGCTTCAATCCTTTCACGCACTCTGATAACCCAACGCAAAAGTAGCAATTTCGCCCTGACCACGCCGCACACCTCCAGCCACATATTCCGTGACGCAGAAGTGTATCACGTATTTGAGTCAAGTACATAATCTCGACCTTGACCATGGAAATTCTCAGCTATACCATCGCGCCAATGTATAACCGAAGTTTTTCCCTTCCGTCAGCAGCAGGATCGCTCGCAGAAAACCGCGACGACGAAAAAGATTTCGTGGAATTCCGCCGCAAGGTTCGCGGAGCCGAGGTGCTCTCGACCGCGATGGAGCGTCTGGTGAAATCGGTCAAGTTCAGCGGGCGCATCAGCGTGGTCGTGCAGAATGGCCGCGTGTTGAAATCCGGTTACGAGGAGGGTTTCTTTCGCCACCGTGACTCGGGGATGGATCGGTGTGCGGCCTCAGATCCGTAAGCGCCGGGGGAAAATATGTCCGCCTTGAGCCGGCCTCAGGGTCGAACCGCAACCTGTGTAGTTGAAAACTGGTGGTGGGTCAGTACGAATTGTCATTCCGAGCGAGCTGCCTTTTGCGAAGCGAGGAATCTGGGCGAGCCGCGCCAGGTGGCGAGCTTTCTGCGCCATAAAAATGGCGCGTTTGGCTCGCTTCCTTACCAACTGACCCACTACCCAAAAACTAAATAGCCCAAGCAGGTCATCGTAAGAAAAACGAGCCCTGTGTCCAGTGAGATTTGCCGCTCACTGGCGCAGGGCTTTTTGTTTTGGCCGCCGCATGCGCGCCGAAACTGAATTGTCATTCCGAGCGAGCCGCTTTTTGCCAAGCGAGGAATCTGGGCCAGCCGCGCCACCTCATGAAGCCCGCCCTGAGAGAGCGCTAGCGACCGAAGGGCGCGGGTGGCTCAAACCCAACCACAACACCAAAACCGGGCCCGGCGGGCTCAGAAGGGCAATCGAGATGAGTACAGGAGGTTCTGTCGAGGAAATGCATCTGGAACTGAAGTATTGCGAACGCTGTGGC
>JASIKQ010000031.1 GCA_030049565.1 Candidatus Sulfotelmatobacter sp. | reverse complement strand
GACGGGCAAGAGCGAATCGCCGCGCTACGAAACGACAGGGACGGGGGAAACGGCAATCCCCTTCTAGTCCTTGTCGGGGATTTTCCGTTTGCGCTTTGTAGTCAGTTTTCGGCCTTTCTTTCGTGCCGTTCCTACGGCAGGCTTACGCACCTTGAAAAGTGCTATCATGCCGCGTTCAAAGCGTTCCCGTGCTTCCGGGCCTTCCATGTATTCAGATTGTTTCATATGATCTACGATAGCCCTCAATTCATTGCTGCGATTAAGAAAATTGTACTGAATTTATTTGGTATTCGAGAAACCTCCCGCAAGTCCGCAGATGAAGACGACCAGTCCAGTGCCGAAGAGGAAGACGTAACGCCAAAAGTTCTTAGTACAGAAATTCATACGCCAGTACCCATACGAGTAAAGGATGAATCCGATGAACGTCATCCCTATTTGAGAAAAGCGAAAACGATTGCAGAAATTCTCGGGATTGGAGCGGCTATATTTTATGGCTATATGGCTGTCAGGCAATGGCGGGAGATGATCTCTGCTCGACATCAAAATCAGCGAGCTATCGAAGTAGCAGAGACTGGCGCCAATGCTGCTCGCGGTGCGGCGGCCAGCGCGAAAGACACTCTCGACTTTTATAGACAGCAATTCAGGATGGATCAACGTCCTTACGTCGTTCCAGAACCCAAGGGAGTCTTTAAGTATCCTAACGGAACGTTTGCAGTCTTTGACTTCAGCCGCACAGTCGATAACTTTGGTGCCTGCGCTGAGTTCTTCAATCGTGGAAAGTCGCCTGCTGTCGAAGTAGTAACCTCGGACACTAAGTACATGTTTGGGCCAATAGCCACAGTTCGTTCCGAGATTAACAAATATGTGCCTGACTATGTCACGCAACCTACCATTCTCACTATCGGCGTATCTCTTTTCGCCAGTTGCCCCGCTGCCACTATCCCCAAAGCGGATATTGAAGGATGGCAAAATGGAACCGAGGAAATATATGTCGTTGGCGGGGTGCTTTATCGCGATATGTTCAAACCTAGACTCAGCCGACCGTACGAAACTACGTACTGCTGGAAGATTCAGACCAGTGGGCTGTCGTTCGCTAGTTGTCCCCGCGAGATGAAGTTTAGGACAAACATAAAGTAGCCCTGTCACGGCAAGGACAATTATACATGTGAGCCAAGGATATAAATGCCTTAATTAGAGAAGGAGCAGCGATGTCCTTTCGATCCGTCTTCATTGCGGTTGTCATCGCCTTTGCGCTGATCCTCGCCGCCTTTCTGCTTAATCGCGCCCGCCCCAAAGTTGAAATCGAGCAGCCCAGCGCTGCTCTCGTACAGGCAACCGGCAAATGCGCCGAATGCCATGCGCGCCTGCAATATTCCGTAGTGCACGAATACGAAATGAGCTTGCACGCTCGCAAAGGTGTGAATTGCCTGGAATGCCACCAGCCCGCCGCGGGCCAGGAGAAAAAAGACCACCACGGCTTTGTGATCTCGACCAAACTGACGGCCGGGAATTGCCGAGGCTGCCACGAAGGCATTTATCAGCAGTTCCTGCGCAGCCGGCATGCCGCGCCAGCCTGGGCTGCAATCTACGGCGAGAAGGGACTGACTCCTGAGCAGGTGAATTTTTCCGAAACCTATCAGCCCGGTGGAACGCGCCGGCCACCGCATCCATTTGTTCAAATGGAGGGCGGATCAGCTATGACCAGCGGCTGTGAGCAGTGCCACAGCGTGGGCAAGCCGAATGCCGATGGCACCATTGGCACCTGCACCGCTTGCCACACCCGTCACACCAGTTCGGTACGGATTGCGCGGCTGCCCAGCACCTGCGCGCAGTGCCACATGGGGCCCGACCATTCGCAGATCGAGATCTACGAGGAATCCAAGCACGGAGTCATGTTCCAAGCCCAGGAGCGCCTGCTGAACCTCGATGCTCCTCCGAAAACTCTGACTACTCGCGACATGTTCGTTCCCACCTGCGCCACCTGTCACATGAGCGGCATCGACGGCCTGGGCGTCACCCACGATCCCTCCGAGCGGCTGTCGTATTATTTGGCGAATGCGATCAGCGTAAAGCGCCCGAACTATGCGGCGGCGCAAGCCAAGATGAAGCAGGTATGCACGCAATGCCACACCCCGGCACTCATCGATCGCGTCTACACGCAGGCCGAGGGGGTTGTGCAAAAGACGAACGAGCGCGTAAAAACCGCTCAAGACATTGTGACCGGATTACGCAAAGACGGCGTGCTTACCGGGCCGCCATTCTCGCAGCCCATTGATTTTGTCTACTTTGACCTCTGGCATTACGACGGGCGCACCAGCAAACACGGAGCCTTCATGGGCGGGGCCGATTTCGTGCAATGGCACGGAAACTACCCCATGATGCAGAGAACGGTTGAGCTACAATCCATGGCCGCTGAGCTCAGGAGAGAGCATGGCAAGGCTAAATGAGCGCTGGTGGGCGCGGCCACAGATTTGGGTGGAGGTGTTTGCAATCCTGAATGTCGGCTTTCTCACCTTCGACATTTTTCTCGCGCACTCGGTGAACCAATTTCGCAATGAAGCCGAATACATTCCGCTAATTTTTTCCGCCACAGCGCCGATTGTTCTGATTCTTGCCCTAGCCGTTCGTTACCGCTGGCCGGCGGTGTGGAAGGATTTGGGATATCTTGTTGGCTGGATGGCCCTACTGGTCGGGCTGACCGGAGTCATCCTCCATCTTGAAAGTCACTTCTTTTACGAGCGCACGCTGCGCAGCCTCACCTACTCCGCGCCATTCGCCGCGCCCCTGGCCTACACCGGCCTGGGATTTCTGATCATCATGAATCGCATGGTCGATCCGGAAACCCTGGAATGGGCGCAATGGACACTGTTTTTCGCCCTAGGCGGCTTCATCGGCAACTTTGTATTCAGCCTCGCCGACCACGCCGGCAACGGGTTCTTTAATCCTCTGGAATGGGTTCCGGTTGTTGCCAGCGCGATCGCAATCGGCTTTCTCATTGTTCCCCTGCTGATGCCGGTTTCGCGCCAATACATTGATCTGTGTGCGGCGATCCTTGTACTTGAAGCCGGAGTCGGACTTTGGGGCTTCGTTTTGCACGCCTCGGGCAATCTGCGCGGTCCTTCCATTCACGCCTTCGATAATTTCATCTACGGCGCGCCTCCCATGGCGCCGCTCTTGTTCCCCAATCTCATGGTGCTTGGCATTATCGCCTTGTGGCAGTTGCGCAATGCCGAGATGATGAATTAGTCAGCAGTCCGGCCGCCAGCCGGGGCAAATCCCCCCGCTCAGTGTGATATCCCACAATCGAGGCATTTTCGACTGCCTACCAGTCTCAATTAGATTTCCGCTAACTCGATGAAAACAAAGAATGATCTCTTCTGGGCGGTTTTGGCCCGGGAGATGCTTTTATGACGACTGTCTAGGGGAGGCGAGGTCTTGGAACCCAGTCTGATGGTTGTGGGCTTGAACCACCGCACCGCCCCGGTTGCCCTCCGCGAACATTTCTGGATCAGCGAAAACCGGCGCTACGACGCTCTGGAGCAGTTATCTCGCGCCGAAGGCATCGCCGAAGTGGTCGTGCTGGTCACCTGCAATCGCACCGAGTTCCTGCTCTGGGCCAATGATGTTACCCTGGCCGCCAACTCCGTCATGCGGCTGTTGAGCGCGGACTACGGGCTCACTCAGGCCGAATGGAAGCATTTCTACCGCTTGCTCGATGAAGCCGCCCTCCTCCACATTTTTCGTGTCGCCTCCAGCCTCGATTCCATGGTCATCGGCGAGCCGCAAATCGTCGCGCAGGTAAAAGATGCGTGGAAGCAGGCGCAGAAAGCCGGCGCCATCGGCCGCTGCCTGGACTCCGTGTTGCAGAAGGCGCTCACGGTTTCCAAGCGTGTGCGCAACGAGACCGCCATCGGAAGCGCGGCCGTTTCGATTCCCTACGCTGCCGTGCAACTCACGCGTGAAGTGCTCGGCACCCTGGAGGGCAAGAAGATTCTGCTGCTGGGCGCGGGCAAGATGGGCGAGCTTTCGGCGCGTGGCTTGCTTAACCATGGCGCCGGCTCGCTCCAGGTGATCAGCCGAACCCTCGAGCACTCGACCGAGCTGGCCGGCCAACTGAACGGCACGGCAATTCCTTTTGAAGAGCGCTGGACATATATGGCCGAAGCGGATGTCATCATCAGCTCGACCTCCTGCCCGCACATCATTCTGAGCCGCGACGAAGCCGAGATCATGCTGCGCCGCCGGCGCGAGCGGCCGTTGGTCATCGTCGATATCGCCATGCCGCGCGACATCGACCCCACCGTGCGCAGCGTGAAAGGCGCATTTCTTTACGACCTCGATGATCTCGAAAACGTGGTAAGCCACAACGCGGGCGAGCGTGAAGCGGCCGCCGCAGCCGCGGAGAAAATTCTTCACGCGGAGGTGCGCGAGTTCCGCCGCAGCCTGGCCTCGCAACGCGTGGTGCCCACCATCGTCGCACTGCGCCAGCGTTTGGACGAAATTTGCCGGCAAGAACTGGAGTACTTTCGGCAAGAGAACGGGCCCTTTACGCAGGACCAGAGCGAAATGTTGACCGCGGTGATGTTACGTATGACGCAGAGGATCACTGCATCCCTGGCCCGTGAACTCAAGGAGCTTCCAGAACAAGTGGAGCAGGAGCAGATGGCTGCGCTGGTGCAGCGCTTGTTCCACCTGCAAACGCCCGAACCGGCGCTTGTCGGTGCCGGATCGTAAGCCAGGTAGTGCGTAGGTTTGTCATTCCGAGCGAGCGCTTGTCGCGAAGCGAGGAAACTGGGCGAGCCGCGACGCTATCAGGAAGCCTGCCCTGAGAGAGCGCAAGCGATCGCAGGGCGCGTCCGGCTCGCTTCCTATAGAACCCACCTGCTATGAAGTTGCGGGAATTTATTGACCGGGCCAAGCAGCACGCGAAGGGATAGGCGT
>JASIKQ010000312.1 GCA_030049565.1 Candidatus Sulfotelmatobacter sp. | reverse complement strand
TGGGACCGAACCTCTCGGTGAACTGCTCGACGGTGAGGAATTTGCGATAAGAGCTGCTGGAGGGATCGTAGAGTTCCCGTAGAAACTTATCCAACTCCGCCTGATTGCGCAGCGGCAAAGTTAAGACGAGGCGGATGGACTGCGTGGCCGGGAGATGTCCCACAAGCTGCGCCTGTCCATTCATCGTTGCTTCGCGCACATGACGCGTTAATGCTGGTTGCGGTTGCGCCAGGGAAACAATATTCGCAACCGGCACGAGCACAATGAGGCTCAGCAATGACGCACTTAGTCTTCGGACGATGACTTCTCCTGGAACCTGGTTTGGAATTCTACGATTTTAGTAATCGGTCGGCCCTGGACCGCACTCCCACTCTCTCGGCTCCAGAGTTTAGCCACTCCGTATGTTCACTTAGCCCGTGCGTCGGAAACTCAGAGCTGCCGCCGCTTTTGGACGCTTGCACTATATACTTTCTGGTTGCAGTGTCAATTGAATTCTGAACGCGGCAGTGACAGGGTTTGATTTCCGCAGGCTATTGCATTGTTCTCTTGGCGGGTCAAACCTTGTCACTGCGCTGAACGGGCGCGTGCGAGCGAACTGGCGTGAGAGAATTGACTTGTTTCTAGCCGGAAAAAAAGGAGAGGAATGCAACCTCCGCGGGGGACGAATCAAGACAGTCGACTCATTGTTGCGGATCACTGTTGTAACGACCCGTCTCGTGTTCGCGTTGTATCGTGCGGCAACTACAGAGGGTTGATCTTGCGGGCGGCTTTGATAGTCAAAGTCACCTGTGTGCAATATTTTTCAATATTGGCTTATCGGGCAACTTCTGCTCTACTAGAGACACAACGCGCTTGACAAAAGTCGCGTCCTCCTCCAAACAGCCGAATTATCCTTCAGCTAGATTTGTCATGAGTTGAGGCAAAACCTGTCAGGCCCTGTTCCATGATTACAATCCGGATTTTCGGAATGAGATGAGTGGTGTTCCAGTTGTAAAAATAGCCGTAGTACCAGTTCTAACTAAAGGGGAAAGTAGTCGGCTGTGAGATCATCTGCAACGGATTTCGAGGTAGGCATTATTGGAGGCGGGCCGGCGGGTTCCAGCATGGCAGCCTACCTCGCCAAAGCCGGAGTGAGTTGTTGTGTCTTTGAGCGCGAGTTGATGCCGCGCGAGCACGTGGGAGAGTCGCTGGTTCCGTCTTCCACGCGCGTGTTTAAAGATCTCGACTTCCTGCCCAGGATGGAAGAGGCGAAGTTCCCGCACAAGTTTGGCGCGGCCTGGACCGCGGCTTCGGATGCCAAGGTTTACAACGTTGATTTCGGCGGGGTCTCCGCCGATTGCCACGTGGACGTGCGCTTCGCCGAGCGCGATCAGGGGGTGGGGCAGAATTATACCTATCACGTCGACCGCGGCAAATTCGACCTGATGCTGTTGCAGCACGCCAATCAATTCGGCGCGCAGGTTTATGAAGGCGTGGGCGTGAGCGGCGTGGATTTCACCAATCTCGATTATGCCGAGGTCAACTACAACATCGGCAAGAAGGAGTTCAGCACCACTTGCAAGATCGTAGTCGATGCCAGCGGCCGCAAGACTTTGCTGGGCAATCAGTTGAAGTGGCGCATTCAGGATCCGGTGTTCGATCAATACGCCATTCACACCTGGTTTGACGGCTACGATCGGCGTTGCATGGCGGCGGACAAAGAGACGCAGGGCGATTTCATTTTTATTCACTTCCTGCCCGTTACCAATACCTGGGTGTGGCAGATTCCGATTACTGAGAGGGTCACCAGCATCGGCGTGGTCACGCAGAAAAAAAACTTCGCCAAGAGTAAGGAATCGCGCGAAGAATTCTTCTGGGAGTGCATTAAGACCCGTCCCGAGCTGTATGAAGGGCTCAAGGCGCAAGGCTCGCAGCAGATCAAGCCATTCAAAGATGAAGGCGATTACAGCTATGCCATGAAGCAGTTGGCGAGCGATCGCGTGGTGCTGGTCGGCGATGCGGGGCGATTTGTCGATCCCATCTTTTCGACCGGCGTGAGCATCGCGCTGAACTGCTCACGTTTTGCGCACAAAGACGTTCTGAAGTCGCTCGAAACCGGCAATTACAGCCGCGAGGCGTTCGCGAATTACGAAAAGACGCTGAAGCTGGGCACGCGCAACTGGTACAACTTCATCACTGTGTACTACCGCTTGAATGTGCTGTTCACGGCGTTCGTGCAGGATCCGCGCTATCGGCTGGACGTGCTGAAGCTGCTGCAAGGTGACGTTTATGATGATGCTGAGCCCGCAGTACTGACGCGTATGCGCAACATCGTTCGCCAGGTGGAGAAGGATCCGAACCACGCGTTGCATGGGTTTTTAGGTAGCTTGACTGCGGACGCGTTTGTGGAAGCGTCGGCGTAAAGGGTGCCCCACCCTAAACTTGCGCCTTTTGCGACGTTAGGGTGGGAACCACCGAAGCACCGATGTTTATGGAGAGAGTGTTGAGGACCAATCATTCAGCACCGGATTTTGATGTAGCAATCATCGGGGGCGGGCCTGCGGGATCGAGCATGGGCTGCTACCTGGCGAAGAACGGCGTGAAGTGCGTCATCTTCGAGCGCGAATTGTTTCCCCGGCCGCATGTGGGCGAGTCGCTGGTTCCATCTTCCACGCGAGTGTTCAAGGATCTGAATTTTCTTCCGCAGATGGAGGCGGCAAAATTTCCCCACAAGTACGGCGCTGTCTGGACCACTGACGACAAAAAGCCTTCTTATGTTCACGACCTGGACGGATTAACTCC
>JASIKQ010000311.1 GCA_030049565.1 Candidatus Sulfotelmatobacter sp. | reverse complement strand
AAAACTTTTTGCGTTGCTCGACGATCCAGCCACCTCCGTCAGGAGCGTGCTGTTCATGCTAAATCCCCCAGTCCATCCGTAGTTTTTCCAGTGCCGCCTCAGGCTTCCCCCGTAGTTGTAGTTCGAGGTCGTGTAGCTAATCAGGATCGTCTGCACGTTCTGCGCATAGCCGAAATTTACTGAACTGGCCCACTCCCCGAAGTGTCTGTTGTAACTGACCGTGGCGCCCAGCCCCAGCGCGCTCTGGTTGGAAGTGCTCACCCGGTTGTCGCTGAGGTTCACGGCAACGTTCAGGCCGCCGCCCCACACCAACCGCCAATAGGTCAACCCTCCGCCGTAGGAATCGGCTGCGAAACTCTCGCCTAAATAGTATTGATCGCGATGATCGGCGAAGGCCAGCGCTTGCGTGTTCGCCATAACCGCATAGCCGGCGCCGGCTGACAACTCCAGGGCGTGACTTCCCGAACCCAGATTCACCGGCGGGGCCACGCCTCCAGTAGCACTGGCTTCCGCCAGGGACACGGTGCCGGCAAGGTTGGTGGAATAGTTGGTGCTGAACGAGACATGGAACTTGTTTGTCGGTTGAAACTGTGCCGTGGCCGTGTAGAGGTCAACCGAGCCGTTGTTGCTTCCCCCGGCATAGTCGGAACTGTAGTCGGATCGGGTGATGGCGCCGGCCAGACCCCCTCTGAAAGGAAGGGAGTGGTCCACGTTGAATCCGTAGGAACGGTTGCTTGAATTCGAGTTCTCTGGCGGCGCACCGCTCTCGAGAATCTGCGGTATCTCCGCGTGACCTCCTCCATCGGAAAAGAAAGCGCCCATGTTGAAGCCCTCGAGCGTGTATCCGGAACGGAGATTGAAGGAATGATAACTCGTATTCCCCATGTCATTCGCACCATAGATGGAATACTCGCTGCTTCCCATCAGGAAGGCGGCAGAAAGGGTGGGCAGGCCGGGTACTAATTCTCCCCAGGTCACTCCGAAAGAGTCGCTGTCGCCGTGAGTAGTGTAGTTGGCTACTCCCGGAATCGCATAGTTGCCTTCGCTGTTGAAGTTCTTGGAATAGTTAATGGCTCCGGGAAAATGGCTGCCGCTAAAAATATTGGTGGAAGCATTGACGCCGCTGGCGTTGGAGATGGATTGAAAGTCGGAGTTGCTCCGCGACTGATTCAGGTAGGGATCAATCGTAAAGCTCAGGAAGTTAGGATTGTAGTAAAAACCGCTCAGCGCGGCCGTGCCGCCGACCCCCATGGCATGAGAAGAGGGGATCTCGTTTCCATATTCTCCGTTGTAACCCGCGCCTATGTTGCCGTTCATGTTGCTGCTGACTTCGCCGACTTTGATCTGCCCAACCGCAGGCAGCGCCAGCAGAAGAGTTCCGCCCACAACCAGAACGATATTTCGGTAAATTCCCCTCACCTTCACCCACTCCATAATTGGTCCAGACGGCGGCGCGCCAGCGAGAAGGCAGGCGGCCATCTCGTTTGCTCTTAATAAAATGCACGTTCCGCGCCAATATGGAACTAAAGTTAAGTGCTTTCTCAGCAATAAGATGGATGGATTTCGTGAGCGCCAGCCAAGCCCGCCGTGAGCCATATCACCCAGCCAACTCCAGGCAGACAAGGCATTTGGCGCAAGAGAGGGTTTAGGGGGAAACTGCGGAAAAACTCCCGATTCGTATCGATTCGTATCAGGGCACGCCTTCAGGCGTGCCGAACCGGGCAAGAAAAAGAACCGGCTTTAGCCGCTGCGACTTGAAGCGATGCTCTGATACGAACCTGCCTACGGCGGTGCTGCTGCAACGGCCAACGCTCACAGCTCTACAGCTCTTCCACCTTCGCGGCTTTTCGCAGGCGCTTGTCGAGAGCTGCCCGTACCTGCTCGATCTTGTTCCGCTGCAGTTCTTTTTGCAGTGAGTCCTTGACCTGATCGAACGGGGTTTTCCCGGCGGGGATGTGCTGGTTCAGCCGGATGATGGTAAAGGCCTCACCCAGCGGGATGATATCGCTGACTTCGCCCTCTTTCATGGCCAGCAGCGCTTTCACTACCTCGGGCGCCAGTTTCGCCCGGTCCACGCGCTTGTGGTCTCCCATCATCACCCGGTAGTCGTCATCCGAGATCTTTTCCGCCAGCATGCCGAATTGCTCGTAATTGGTCGTCGCCTTGGCCTGCTTCAGCGCATCCTCGGCGCGCTTGCGCATTTCCTTCGTATTGGCCGCCGTGCCCTGCTGCGGAGGCAGGATGGAGATGGTCTGAATGGCAAAGGCTTCGGGATGCTCGAAGCGCGCCGGATTCTTGTCATAGTAAGCCCGGGCTTCGGCCACGGAGACGGTTGACTTGTTGTCCACCTCGGCCTTCTCCATGGCGTCAATCAGCAGGGAGCGGCGAATCTTCTGGCGCAGCGCCTTCTCCGAGCCTTGAAACTCCTGCTTCATAAATTCCCGGTACTCCTCCGGGCTGCTGAATTGACTGCGGAATTCCGCTTCCGCCTTTTGCAGCTTCGCGGGAGGTACGGTCATCTGCCGCCGCACCGCTTCCTGGTACAACAATTCCTCGAAGACGATCATCTTTAACGCGCCCTGGCGAATCTGGGGCGCCATCTCCGCGGGAATCTGGCCATTGTGCTGGGCCGCGTAGGGAAACATAGCGTACATCTCGCGCATCAGGTCCCGTTCCGTCAATACCGTTCCGTTCACCCGGGCCACGGGTGCGCCGGTAATTTGCGGCCCCGCGTTCGCCCGCGGCTGTGCCGTCGTCGGCGTGTGCGAGACCGCCATTTGTTGCGCCGCTGCCGTTACCGCCACCAGCGCCGCCAGAACCATACTGCACAGAACCCCGTTGTAGATTGTTGATTTGCGTTTCATAATCCCCATCCTTTTCACTGCGCTGTCATCCTGAGCGTAGCCGTTTTTCAGGCGAAGCGAAGGATCTCCAGCTTAACCGGCCTGGCGCGTAAGCCCAACCGCACCATCCTGACTCGAAAAACTTGCGAAAAAAGAGGGGAGAATTTCTCTCCCCTTATATTTGACAAACCGACAGACTCACAATCGAACGATTAGAAGATCGTCTTGATCTGTCCTTGACCGTTCGACTCGTTGGCCTCTCCGCCATGGCACTGCCGGCAGAACTGCGCGGTCTGGTTCGATCCGGTAGTGGTGCTGGCCGGATTGTATGGGCCAACCAGGAAGAACATGGTGGAGTAGTAGCTCCCAGCCGCCAAAGCGCCGCTGTTGGCGGTGGTGATGGCGACCGTGTTCATAACGTGCTGGTTGTGGCAGGTCGTGCACACAACCGTAGGCTGGTTAAGATATGCCGCGGGGCTCACGAAGAAGCCGTAGTTCGCAAAGAACTTGCTGGAATTCGGGCCGGTCATTTGGATCGCTCCGCTGGGCGAGACCGTGCAATCCCAATTCCACTGACCGCCGCAGGAAACGATGGCATTCAAGCCCACCGGGTGGTCAGTAATGTAACTGGCAGCGCCGGCGCCATTGCCGTTGTCGCCAATTAGGGTTGGAATCGTACCTGATCCGTAGGTCGGGGGCAGCGTTTCATAAACCGCATCCTTCATCATTGCGCCCTTGGCCCAGTTGCCGTCGTGGCAGCTCAGGCAGGTCAGCAGGCCGGTAACATCGGGTGGGCTGCTGCGGGAATATGCCTGCCATTCGGCCTGACTCGGCAGAACTTCAATGGTGTTGCCGGCGAGGATGATTTCCCGTCCGTACAGGTTGCCGGTGTCCTGGCCCCACAGGATAGCAGCGCCTGTGGCGGTGTCGCCGGATGCGTCAGCGCCGTTGCCCCTGGCGCCGCTGTGTGGTGCGTGACAAGCTGCGCAACCACGACCGTAGTTGAGGTGGGCGCCGAGGACGTCTTGCGTCGCCGCACCCGTATTGACCTGTGCCACTGCAAAGGATGCCAGGGCCAGAATCATGAAGCTTACTACTAAGACCTTTTTCATAGCACGCTCCTTAAGGATTTATGATCAATGCTCGTAAAGCTTTACTTCT
>JASIKQ010000310.1 GCA_030049565.1 Candidatus Sulfotelmatobacter sp. | reverse complement strand
TCCAAGCACCGGCATGCTGAAGGCGCGATTTCCATTCTGTACGTTGGAGTCTTTTTCTGACATGCGCGCCACGTGTTTGCACAATGGAACGTTGTTGCGCAGTAACTCGAGGTCGTCATTGGTGAAGCGAATCTGCACACCCGCTTTGTTTCCTCCAGCCTGCTCCGAGGTGCGTCCCGGAAAAACCCCGACTGCGGTGGCGCCAAAACTTTGAAAAATGTTTTCGATCGCCTGCGCAAACCCATTGCCATACGCCAGCAGTAACACCACTGTGGCGATTCCCCACGCCATTCCCGCCATGGTCAGCAAGGTCTTGCGCAGGTCATGACGCATCGCCGAAAAAGCCTGTGTCAGTAAGTCCCGATGCATATGTCAGAAAATAGACTTTGTTGTCCCGACTTTTGTTTGTCATCCCGAGCGAAGCGAGGGAACTGGGTTTTTCGCTGATAGCTGATAGCTGCCAGCTCTTCATTCATACGATTCGCGCCAGCCCGTTATTACTCCTTCCGCAGCGCTTCCACCGGTTGCAGCAGCGCCGCCCGCCGCGCCGGATACAGCCCCGCCGCCACTCCCGCCAACGCCAGCGACCCCACCGCCAGCGCAGCCGTACTCGCCACCAGTTTCGGAGCGTCAAATCCCTCGCCGAACGAAATCCCCGACATCGCCGCCATCACCGCCGCCGCCGCCGCAATTCCGATCCCTCCGCTCAGCAAAGTGAGAAACGCGCCTTCCACGAAGAATTGAAACATGATGCTGGCGTGCGTCGCCCCTAGTGCTTTGCGCAATCCAATTTCCTGCGTGCGGTCCGCCACCGCGACCAGCATAATATTGATGATTCCAATCGCCCCTAACGCCAGCGTTACTAAGCCTACGCTGCCCAGAAACGTGTCCATAGCGTCGAAAATCTTACCCACCTGATCAACGGTCCGCACGGTGTCCCATTCGTCGAACGAATCGGGATTGTTGGCATCAAAGTTATGGTTCCTTGCAATTACCTGATGCACTTCCTGCTGCGCCTTCTCGTGCAGGGCGCGCGTCCTAGGCTGGTAGTTAATCATGCTGAGCGTGTCGGTAGCGTCGCCCGAATTAGTGGGCGGAAAATACTCCCGCATGGTGCTGAACGGCATATAGCATTGCAGATTCTGCGTGTTGTTGTCGCCATGACCGATGCGCTGGAGAGTTCCAATCACCTTGAACTGCACACCATTCAGCAGGATCGTGCTGCCCACAGCCGCCCGCCCCAGAAACAGCGTTTTTCGCGCCTCGTCGCCGAGCACAATCACAGCACGTTTCTGAGAGTCGTCCAAATCGTTCAGCCAGCGGCCTTCTTTGATGGGAAGATATCGGAGTTGATTGAACATCGCGGGAACGCCAAAGATTTGCCCGCTGGCCTGATAGAAGTCGCTTACTGCACGAATGTCGGTGCGACGGATTACCGGCGCCACTTTCCCCACACTCTTGCACTCGCGCACAATGTCGAGGTAATCGCGATAGGTCAAATAGTACTGCCGCAGCGATGTGAAACTGCCCTCCATCGCCGGAGCCCGCCCCGACCATATGAACATGAGGTTCTCACCCAGTTCATCGAACTCTTTCTTATTCCCCGAACGAAATCCCTCCCCCAGCCCGACCAGCAACAGCAACGAGAAAACGCCCCAGGCAATGCCGAACATGGTCAGAAACGAGCGCAGCTTGTGCGCCCACAACGTGCGCAGCGTCTGGCCGAAAATGTCAAGGATAAGACGCATTAAATCGATTATACGGTCCGCGAATCAGCGCATTGTCAATCCGACAGGCGCTGCTTCGCGAAGCGAGAGCCTGCCCTGAGCTTGCCGAAGGGAATCTCGGCGAGCCGCGAAGTGGCCCATTCTGGGCGCCACAAGAATTGCCAGTTCGGCTCACTTCCCTTCCAGCCGTTACCCTCAAATTTCCGCGTGGAGCGGTGCTGCTCTGCGTTTCTCTGTGGTTAAGCCTTCAACCTCGCCCCCTACGCACCTATAAGGGGGTACGCACCTTTTTCGCCCTCAGGTTCACAATTCCTTTCTTTCTGTCGCAAAATTTCGCTATGCTCAAGTCGTATGCCTTCGCTGCCTCTCTCTGAGCTTCTGGGCTCGCCAGTGATTGACGCCTCCGGCGCGCCTTCCGGACGCGTGCGAGAAGTCACGCTTGCCCCGCAGGAAGATCGTGACCGCATCGCCTCATTTATCGTAAGGACGAAATCCGGGAACCGGGTGCTGCCCTATTCCGCCGTTTCCCGCATCGACGACCGCGTTTACACCAGCAGTAGTGCCACCGACTGGCCCACCGCCAACGGCTCCGAAGGTATGTTCCTGCTCGAGCGCGATCTGCTCGATCAACAGGTCATCGACGTTCACGGGCGGAAAGTAGTGCGCGTCAACGATGTCGATCTACAGCTTGAGTCCACGAAGGAAGCCGGACGCGAACACGCCATCTTGCGGGTTCTCTCAGTTGATATCGGCACCCGAGGCGCTCTCCGCCGCCTCTTGCGCGGTCTTGCCCCACGCGCTGTTTTGCACGGTCTGCTCGACAAAATTCCTCCTCGCACCATTCCCTGGAACTTCGTCGATGTCATCGAAACTGACCCCGCCCGCCGTATCAAACTCAAGATCGCTCACGAGGGCATCGCCAAGATGCACCCTGCCGACATTGCAGACATCGTTGAAGATCTCGCGCCCGCCGAACGCGAAGCCGTCTTCCAAACCCTCGATGAGGGTATTGCAGCCGAAACTCTCGAGGAAGTCGAACCTAAAGTGCAGAAGGCCATCGTTGAGTCGCTCGATTCCGAGCGCGCCGCCGACATCGTCGAGGAAATGGACCCCGACGCCGCCGCCGATCTTCTCGCCGATCTTCCGCAGGATCGCACCGAGCAAATCCTCGTCGAGATGGAGCCCGAAGCCAGCCAAGAAGTGGTCGAACTTCTTGAACACCGCGAGGAAACCGCCGCCGGCCGCATGACCACAGACTTCCTCGCGGTTCCGGTTTCCGCCTCCGTCGAGAACGCAATCGGGGTCATGCGCGAGTTCGAGGGCGGCATCGAAACCGTCAGCACCATTTATCTGGTCGATTCCCGCGGCACGCTGGCCGGCGCCGTGCCGCTCGTAAAGCTGGTCCTCGCCAAGCCCGAGACGCCCCTGCTTTCTCTCACCCAGGAGCCGCTTACTTCGACCCGCGAAGAAGCCAGCGACAACGAAGTCGCCGAGTTATTCGACAAATATAATCTCCTCACCCTTCCAGTCGTCGACGAACATAGCCGCCTAGTGGGAGTCATCACCTCCGACGACGTAATCACCATGCTGCGCAGCAAACTTTGATTTGCGCCCCTCGGATCGACCCTATGACCCTCCTTTAAGACTTTATTCTCGGTCAGTTCCAGTCCTAGCCTCCAACCCTCGGTATAATCATTCGTCTCAAGGAGAGAATACTTGCCCTTCACCGACCTCCGTCAATGGATCGCCGCTCTCGAGCGCGCTGGCGAACTCCGCCGCATCCGGACCGAAGTCGATCCCATCCTCGAAATCGCGGAAATCACCGACCGCATCAGCAAATCCCGGATAACCGCGGGTGCCCCGCCTTTCGCCCCTGTTGCGAAAGGTGGGACACACAAACCCCGAAATCGCGCCGGAGGCCCCGCCTTACTCTTCCAGAACATCAAGGGCTATCCCAACTCCCAACTCCTCATCAACCAGTTCGGCTC
>JASIKQ010000309.1 GCA_030049565.1 Candidatus Sulfotelmatobacter sp. | reverse complement strand
GACTCCAGTGGCGAAAGCCGACGGCTGGGACATATCGGCAAACAGGGGACTGGGTTAATGCGATTCTTCCTGGTGGAAGCGGCGCAGGTCACGGCACGGAGCGATGCGGAGTGGCGACGAAAGTATTTCCACTTAGCGCAGCGGCGTGGACGGAAGATCGCCAAGGTGGCGATGGCGCGCCGACTGGCGGTTCGTTTGTACTGGATGTGGCGCAAGCAATGGGATTACGAGCAGTGGAAGCAGTTCGGTCCGCACGCGGGCGAGCTCGGAACAGGCGTTGGTGTGCGATAGAACACCGAGCTAACGATTGGGCAGCCCGCTGCCTTCACGGGGAGTCCGAACTAGCAATCATGATCGAGGTTGTGGATCGAAGAGATGCATGGGTCGGACTGAGTTTCTGACCTGCAACTGATTGAAAGCGAGCCTTGGTTGGTAGCACTTATTCAACTAGAGCGAAATGGCGCGCTCTTCGGAGTGCACGGGCTCGTACGCTCACAAAGAACTTGACACCGCCGACATTGTCAGAGACGCCTGTTTTCATCAACTATTCACTTTGTGACTTGCTAAGCGTAGCGTTACTGCAAGGCTACCAAAGCCCAAGTTGCGAGTGATCAGTGGGTTGTGGTCGCATTCTCGGCTTCGAGGCCCTCGTATACTTCTTCCGCCCGCCTGATCGCATCCTGCACATTGTCGCAGATGTTATCCCTGCCCACTACGTCTTCAAACTCAGCCTGATGCATCAGCTTCGACGGTTGCTCCCGCGCCCCGCACAAGATCAGCGTCCGCCTGTTCTTGTGCAGTTTCCTGGCTACTTCTTCGATGGCGAACAGCCCGGTTGCATCCAGCGCCGTCATGTTGCGCAGCCGCAGGATTACAACTGGCGGCAGCGTGTGCAGATTCTCGGTGACTACGTTTATTTTCTCCGTTGCTCCGAACAAAAACGGACCGTGAATGCGGAAGATTGTCGCGTAATAGGGAATGTCTTTATCTTGCAGAATGTGTACGCGGCCGTCTTCGACGTAATCCTCGGTTACCTGCGAAACCGTGGTGGTTGCGGCCACGCGGCTGATGAACAGCAGCGCCGCCAGAATCATCCCGGCTTCCACCGCGACGGTGAGGTCGGCGAAAACGGTTAGCGCAAACGTCACCAGCCAAATGCTAATGTCGGTCTTGGTGAGCTTGAGCAACTGGGGGATCTCCCCCCACTCACCCATGTTGTAGGAGACGATCATCAAAATTGACGCCAATGCCGCCATGGGAACATAGCTAACCAAAGGTGCGGCAAACAGCAAGATGCACAAGAGAGTGAGAGCGTGAATCATTCCTGCCACGGGCGATTGCGCTCCGGAACGAATGTTGGTCGCAGTGCGCGCAATTGCACCCGTTGCCGGCAATCCTCCGAACATCGGCGAAAAAACATTGGCCACTCCCTGCCCGATCAATTCGACATTCGGGTTGTGCCGATCGTTACTCATGCGGTCGGAAACCACCGCCGACATGAGCGACTCGATCGCGCCCAGCATGGCTACGGTGAAGGCGGGTCCGAGCAGGCCGTGAATCAAGTCTGTGCGAAATTTCGGAATTTGCAGGTGTGGCAGTCCGGCGGGGATGCCTCCGAATCTGGTGCCAATTGTCTCCACGGGCAGTTTGAAGAAGTAGACGCCGGCCGTTGCCAACAGCAACGCCACGATCGGTCCGGGAACACGGGTGGAAACAGCGCGGCAGACAATTAGCGTCAGCAAGGTGAATGCGGCCAGTGCGGTCGCTTCGAAGGAAAGTGTGCGAAAGTTGGCGGCGAGCGCTTCCATGCGCCCCCAGAAGACACCCGGAACCTTGTCGAGCCGCAGGCCGAAGAGATCTTTCACCTGTGTGCTGGCAATCAGAACTGCGATGCCATTCGTGAATCCGATGACCACAGGCCGAGGAATGAACCTCACCGCTGTGCCCAACCCGGTCACGCCCATGATCACCAGCAGCACGCCCGCCATGACGGTACACATGAATAAACCGTCCACGCCGTGGACCGCCACAATTCCGGCTACAACTACCACGAATGCACCAGTTGGCCCGCCGATCTGCGTTTTCGAGCCGCCAAGCGCCGAAATTAGAAAACCGGTGACGATCGCGCAATAGATTCCGGCCTGGGGCGTCAGTCCTGAGGCAATGGCAAACGCCATCGCTAGCGGCAGGGCTACCAGCCCCACGGTCACACCTGCGATGACATCGAGCAGGAATTTGTGCCGGCTATAGTCTCGAAGACAGAGGGCAGACTTCGGAAGCCAATTCTCGTTCAGGAAAGTACCCGCCATTGTCACATTATGGCAGGGGTCAGGGAAATCGGGTAGAGGCCGGGGTAGTGTCCTAATTTGAAATCGTGTAATTTCTACCTAAGCCGAACACGTATTACGTAATCAGAAGCCGAAGAATAAAGACTCTAACGCTCGCTTGCGGAATTGCCATTGTTCTAGTTCTTCCTCACCTACGCGAAGGCGGCATTGCCCATCATTGTTGATGGTAAGAGTTGCCAGCAACGAGACG
>JASIKQ010000030.1 GCA_030049565.1 Candidatus Sulfotelmatobacter sp. | reverse complement strand
TTTAGGAGTGCCCGTGCTCGGCATTTGTTATGGCCTCCAGTTTATGGTGCACACACTGGGCGGAAAAGTGCGCCCCGCGGAAAAACGCGAATACGGCCACGCCGAAATCGACCTTGTCGCGGAATCCCCACTGTTCAACGGCCTCGAAAAGCGCCAGCCCGTCTGGATGTCGCACGGCGACGAAGCTCTGGAACTTCCTGCCGGATTTGAACTAACCGCGAAAACCCCCAACGCCGTTGCCGCAATTCAAAACCTCAACAAGAACTGGTTCGCGGTTCAGTTCCATCCCGAAGTGCATCACACCCGGCACGGGACCGCAATCCTTCGCAACTTCATTTTCCGCATCTGTGGCGCCCAACCCACCTGGACGCCACAACATTTCATTGGTTCGACCGTCGAGCAGATCAAGCATCAGGTCGGCAACGGGCGCGCCATCTGCGCGCTTTCCGGCGGCGTCGATTCATCCGTAGCTGCCGTTCTGGTCGACCGCGCTCTGCGCGACGCCAATGGGAACTCCCGCCTCACCTGCATTTTCGTCAACAACGGCGTGCTCCGCAAAAACGAGTTCGCCAAAGTTCAGAAATCGCTGCACGACAAGCTGGGCCTGCATCTCGATGCCGTTGACGCAACCGATCGTTTTCTCGCCAAACTGAAAGGCATCAGCGATCCCGAGAAAAAACGAAAGATCATCGGCAACGAATTCATCAGAGTCTTCGAGCGTGAGGCGCGCCGCATCGCGCACAAAGAAGGCAAGGTCAAATGGCTGGTGCAGGGTACGCTCTATCCCGACGTAATCGAGTCGCGCTCCGTGCGTGGCCCGTCACAAGTTATCAAGTCGCACCACAACGTTGGCGGCCTTCCCGAAAGAATGAAGCTGAAGCTGATCGAGCCGCTGAAAGATTTGTTCAAAGACGAAGTGCGCAAAATCGGCCATGACCTGGGCGTGCCTGAAGAAATCTTGCGCCGCCAGCCCTTTCCCGGTCCCGGCCTCGCCGTGCGCATTCTCGGCGAGGTCACGCCGGAGCGGCTCACCCTGCTGCGCGAATGCGACGACATCGTAGTCGCCGAAATCAAGAATGCCGGCCTGTACACAAGAATTTGGCAGTCATTCGCCGTCCTGCTGCCCGTTATGTCCGTCGGGGTCATGGGCGACATGCGCACTTACGCTTACACCTGCGCCATCCGGGCCGTCAGCTCTGAGGACGGCATGACCGCAGACTGGGTTCCCTTGCCCTACGAAGTGTTGACAAAAATTTCCACTCGCATCGTCAACGAAGTGAAAGGCATAAACCGCGTGGTGTACGACGTAACTTCCAAGCCACCTGGCACGATTGAGTGGGAGTGAAGTCTCAGCTGTGGCTTCTGCAAGCCCTACAAACTTTTAAGTCCGCCCCTGAGCAACCCGCCTGTGCACACCAGCAACGAACGATGGGCCGTAAAGTTGCGTAAAATGCGAAGGAAGACAGAACATCTGCTCCGTTCAGGTGTTCGACGATTTGAGGAACTTGCACATGGACCACAAGAAATCTGGTTGGCTCAGTTCCGCTCTCCTATCCGCAGCGATGATGTCTTCTGTTTTCGGTATCGCCTGCGGCCACCCCCACTATTACCGGGTCTACGACCCTTACTACAACGACTATCATGTGTGGAACCATGATGAGGTCGTCTACTATAACCAGTGGGCTACCGAAACTCACCATGACTCGCACGTCGATTTTCGCAAGTTGCCGCCAGATGAGCAGAAGCAATACTGGACCTGGCGCCACAGCCACGGCGATAACGATCACCACTAATCGTGTGGTCCCGTAAGCTTGCAGTATAAAATCGCGCTGTCATCCTGAGCAAAGAACCAATGTATTTCGCTTGGGGCGCCTATATTTGTCAAAGGACGCGAAGGTGTCCGTCCGCCTCGTTCGCCGTAAGCTGGTCGACTCCCCACGAACTGTGTTTTAATTTTTGGTCCTGCTCAGGTCCATAAATCTGTCAGAGGAAATCTATGCCCAAAGCGCGTCATTCATTAGTCATTCCTGCATTACTCCTCCCTGTCGTCGTTGTGCTGGCTGCCGTAAACGCCATCGCCCAATCCGCTCCGCCCGATCTCGATTCGTACGTCGCCGCATCCATGAAAACCTTCGACGTTCCCGGTATGGCTGTGGCCATCGTTAAAGATGGCAAGATTCTCGTCGCCAAAGGCTACGGCGTCCGCAAACTCGGCGATTCCACTCCCGTCGACGAGCACACCATGTTCGGCATCGGCTCGAACACCAAAGCCTTCACCACTGCGGCCCTCGCCGGGCTGGTCGACGAAGGCAAGCTGTCCTGGGACGATCCCGTTTACCAGCGCCTTCCCGGCTTCGTGATGTACGACCCCTACGTCTCGCACGAGATGACCATCCGCGATTTGCTCACCCACCGCAGCGGCATGGGACTGGGCGAAGGCGATCTCCTCTTCTGGCCGCCAACCACCTACACCCGCGAAGACATCATCTACAAACTCCGCTTCATGAAGCCACAATCGAGCTTCCGCAGCCACTATGCGTACGACAATCTCCTCTATATGACCGCCGGCCAAATCATTCCCGCCGTCACCGGCACCTCCTGGGAAGATTACATCCGCCAGCACATTTTCGCGCCGCTTGGCATGAATCATTCCAACACCAGCAATGCGTCTTTCAAGGCGGGCGGGGCTGGCAATTACGCATTTCCTCACGAGCGTGTCGATGGCAAACTCCAGATCATCCACTTCGAAGTGCTCGATAACGCCGGCCCCGCCGGTTCCATCAATTCCTGCGCCGAAGACATGGCCAAGTGGGTGCAGTTGCAGCTCAACCACGGAAAGTTCGTCGAACGTGAAGGCGACCTTTTCAGCGAGCAGCAACAAAAAGAACTGTGGTCGCCGCAGACCATTCTGCCCATCGGAGATCCTCCGCCCGCGCTCGCCGGCCTGAAAGCAAATTTCGCGGACTACGCTTTGGGCTGGGGTATACGTGATTATCACGGCCGCAAACTTGTCGGCCACACCGGCGGCGTAGCCGGATTCGTTTCCCGCGTCATGCTCGTGCCGGAAGAAAATCTTGGCGTCGTGATCCTGACTAACGCCGAAGAGGGCGGCGCATTCGATGCCATCCTCTATCACGTGCTCGATCACTACTTCAATCTTCCGCCCACCGGCTGGATCGCCGCCTACAAATCGGTAAGTGACATGCAGGAAAAGAATGCCGCTGAGACTATGAAAAATGCCGAAGCCGCCCGCGCCGCCAACTCCAAGCCTTCCCTGCCTTTGGAAAAATATGTCGGAGTTTACAACGACGCCTGGTACGGCCCCATCACCATCCGCATGGAAAACGCCGGCCTGGTCATCACCTTCGACCACACTCCCACCATGATCGGCGATCTCCAGCACTGGCAATATGACACCTTCAAAGCCCACTGGCGCGACCGCACCATCGAAGATGCATTTATCACTTTTTCACTGAAGCCTGATGGCAGCATCGAAAGCGCAAAAATGGCCGCCGTCTCTCCGCTCGCCGACTTCAGCTTCGATTATCAGGATTTGCTGCTGAAGCCCGTAGAGAAAAAGTAGCAAACGGGGGGCCACTCTTCGAGCGGGAGGATTGTGACGAAGCCTTTGATTCTTGTTCTCGGTGTTGTGTTTGCATCTGGCGCTCTGAGCACGCAGCAGACTACGTGGCAGCCTTCGCCGGGACATGCGCAAATACCGATATGGCCGGGGGCGGTGCCTGATCAGCAGCCCGTCGCGGGGCCGGAGGTCGCTAAGACGACGGGGAAAGAGTCGCTGGTCGCCGGCAGGCCGTGGGTTTACGTGGGCAACGTCTCACGGCCGACAATGACGGTCTATTCACCAAAGGGGAAGAATACGGGCGCTGCGGTCGTCGTCTTCCCTGGTGGAGGCTATCAGGTTCTGGCCATCGATCTTGAAGGCACGGAGATCTGCGATTGGCTGACGCCAAAGGGGATCACGTGTGTGCTGTTGAAATACCGTGTGACGGATGTTGGGCCGTATCCGAAATCGGGGCCGTATCCGGAATCACCGATGGCGTTGGAAGATGCGCAGCGGACCGTGGGGCTGGTGCGCTTCCACGCTGCGGAGTGGCACATCGATCCCCACAAGATCGGCGTGCTTGGGTTTTCGGCAGGCGGGCATCTGGCGGCAGCGACGAGCACGCACTTCGAGAAGCGTTTGTATCCGGCTGTCGATGCCGCCGACAAAGAGAGCTGCCGTCCGGACTTTGCGGTGGCTATCTATCCGGGGCACCTGTCGCTTTCCGCGGCGGAGTGGGACGCCAAGCAAGGCACAAAAAGGATCGTGGTTCCCCATCCAGCGGCCTCCGATAAAGCGCATGCGCTAAACCCCGATCTCCATGTCACCCGCCAGACGCCGCCAACGTTTTTATTGCAGGCGGAGAATGACCGCGTGGACAATGTAGACGACTCGCTGGCTTACTACATTGCGCTGAAGGAGGCTGGGATTCCCGTTGAGATGCATTTGTACGCACACGGGGGGCATGCCTTCGGGCTGCGCCGCACGCAATCTCCGATTACCGGATGGCCTCAATTGGTAGAAACGTGGCTGGGGACGATTGGGATGATTTCGAAATAGGTGCGCTGGAAGATCCGCTCGAAATATCGGTCAACGCCCATTCACCCTGCTCCCGCCACTTGCGTACAATGGATGCTGCAATTATGAGCTCACATCGCGAGAACTATATGGCTGCTACCACAACCCGTCCCGCCTCACACACTGCCTCCTCCGAAACTCCAGCCGTCCCTCTCACCACCGAAGGCTACAGCGTTCTGCACCAGATGATGCGCTTCCGCCGCTCCGCCTGGCGCGCCCTGCCCCAGACTGAACGATCGGGCATCGCTCAGGAAGCGGCCGACGTTCTCAGTGAAATGGAGAAGAATCCCGGTGGAGATGGCGCTGGCCAATCGGCCCTCTACTCCCTGATCGGCCACAAGGGCGATCTCCTGATCCTCCACTTCCGCAAATCCTTCGCCGACCTAAACCAGGCCGAACTCAAGCTCGCCAACCTGCGCCTCAGCGACTATCTCGAGCCCACATCTTCTTATCTGTCGATCATCGAACTCGGCCTGTATGATTCCACCCTCAAAATTTACAAAGAGCTCACCGACCAGGGCATTCAGCCGCACTCCGACCAGTGGAAGGCCGAGATCGAGTGCAAGCTCGACCGCCATCGCGAAGCCATGCACCCGCGTCTGTTTCCCGATATTCCGCCCAATCGTTACATCTGTTTCTACCCCATGGACCGCCGCCGCGGCGAAGAGCAGAACTGGTATACGCTGCCCATCGAAGAGCGCGCCCGCCAGATGAACGACCATG
>JASIKQ010000308.1 GCA_030049565.1 Candidatus Sulfotelmatobacter sp. | reverse complement strand
CCGCTCGCGTCACTGTAGTCTCCGGCGATCTCCCCTCCCAGGTTGATGTTCAGGGCTATAGTGCCCTGGTCAAGGCCTGTGCCCGCGTCCGGCTCGTTCAAGGTGGTGAAGGTCGTGTAGGGCGGAGCGGTCACGAAGCCGTGAATCACGTTGCTTGAGTCAATGTAGAAACCCGCAACCACCCCGAACAGGTTTTCGCTGAAAGGGTAAGTGCCCTGGCAAGTCTCGAGCGCCAGACAGCCAGAACCGTTGCCGGTTGCGCCCGCGTCCGGAGCATTCAAGGTGGTGAAGGTGCGGGGCGAAGCGCAGCCCAAAACGCATAGGAAGCCGTGAACCACGTTGCTTGAGTCAGCGTAAAATCCCACGATCGCGCCCGCCGGGTTGATGTCTACGGGTTCGGTGCCCTGACCGGAGAGTGTGCCCGCGTCTGGAGCCTCGAACGTGGTGATCTTTTGCGCATGAGCAGTTGCGGGAAGGCCCAGTCCCAGAGTGAGGGCCAGGCAAACCGCCAGCACTTCTTTCCGCCGGGCCAGCGTCGGGAATTTTGCAAAAGCAACTCCGTCTGTCTTCATTGATTATCCTCCTGGTCGATTTTTCCTCCGACCCAACCCTGTGACTCTTGCCGAAAAGTGACCCGCTTCAAAACACCGTGCCGGCGTGCCTCCCGGTTAGGACGCCACTGCGCAGACTGCCTTACCGGCACCCGCAGCCAATCGAAACCGTACTAGCGATGTAGGAAAGCGCGTCAGGGCTGGTGTTTCTGTTCTGCCTCTGCTTCTGCAAGCTGGCCGCGGGCTGACTTCCAGCTCCACCGCTCGGAGAGCAGGAGGCCAACAGCAGAAATGACGGAAGAAAAGACGTTGTAAGTGTCGACCGCTGTCTCATCGCGTGTCTCCTTAAAGCGTCTGTTGTAGCGGAGATAGTGACACAGGAAAATGGCCCAACACAATATCCACTTGACCGGTTTTCTGTATAGCCATTATGATCCGCGCGTGAAGAGAATTCCTTCCGGGATCGCACCCGTTATCGCAATTCAAAAGGGAGCGCCCAACGGGCTATACCGACAGGTTTACCAGAGCTATCGGAAGGCGATCGTGGACGGCAGTTTGCGGGCGGGGCAGCGAGTTCCGTCTACGCGCGTGCTGGCGCGGGAACTGGGGATCTCGCGCATGCCGGTGCTGAGCGCATACGCGCAACTCTCAGCGGAAGGCTATTTCGAAGGCCGGGTTGGCTCGGGCACAATAGTCTCCAGATCGCTGCCAGAGCGCGCAGCGATTGTGCAGCCCGCTGCGGGCCGGTCGAAAAAAATCCTTGGGGAGCGACGGCGAGTCTCGAAGCGCTGTTTGAGTCTGTCGATCCCGGAAGGGTTCCACCGGGCGCGCGGCTTGGGGCCCTTTGCTGTCAGCCAAATCGCATTTGAGCATTTTCCACTGGCCGTATGGAACAGCCTGGTAACTCGCCACGCGCGAAATGTGCACGCCCAGTCACTTGACTACGGCGATCCGATGGGGCTGAAGGACCTTCGGGGGGCTATTGCGGCGTACCTACGGACAGCGCGCGGAGTGCGGTGCGAAGCACAACAGATCATGATTGTAAGCGGCTCACAACAAGGTCTAGAAATAACAGCTCGCGTGCTGTTGGATCCAGGAGATCAGATTTGGATGGAGGAACCTGGTTACAGGTATGCGCGAAGCATTTTCGCATGCAGCGGATGCAGGGTGGTGCCGGTCAGGGTTGATGCCGAAGGTCTGAATATTGCGGATGGGGCCAGGAAATGCAGCGCCGCGCGGGCGGCGTTGGTTACGCCTTCGCACCAGTATCCGCTCGGCGTAACCATGAGCGCATCGCGACGGCTGCAGTTACTGGACTGGGCAGAAAGCAGCGGGTCGTGGATTATCGAGGATGACTATGACAGCGAGTATCGCTATGAAGGTATGCCCATAACCTCGTTGCAGGGGCTCGACCGGAATTCCCGAGTCGTGTACATCGGGACCTTCAGCAAGGTGTTGTTCCCCTCTTTGCGGCTCGGTTACGTGGTGGTTCCCGAAGATCTGGTAGGGCGTTTTCTTGCGGCCCGATTTGCGCTCGACATTGGTCCGGCGACTTTTCATCAGGCGGTGGTGGCGGATTTTATTGGCGAGGGCCATTTTGCGCGTCATATCCGGCGGATGCGATTGGTGTACGCGGAACGCCGGAGCGCGCTGATTGAGAGTCTGCGCAGGCAGTTGGGATCCATAGTCGAGATAACGGGAGCTCAGGCGGGAATGCATCTTTCGGCAGTGCTGGGAGGAATCTCGGATGCGGAGCTTGGCGCGCGTGGTGCATCCGAGAATCTGTGGCTGGTGCCCCTTTCGCCTTTCTATATGAGTAAAGCGGTGCGACACGGATTCGTTTTAGGCTTTGGCAGCACGTCAGTGCAGGAAATACCCGCCGCGGTGCACAGACTGCACACGTTGCTGAAGTCGAAGTCTCAACTTAAACAGTTGAGTTGTTGACTCTAGCTGGCGGAGAGCCGGAGCATGAACTTCCTGCATAGGATCGGTGCCTTCCGGCCAGCTGTTGTAATCAGAATCTCTGCGCTCTGACCAACTATAAGGCGTTTACACTCAAAACCCGGCTCAAGGTCAATGAGTGCGATCGCGATGTTATGCCAATCATGCAGGGACGCGCCTTCCGCATCCGCGCCAGACTTGTGAACGACTCCCTGTTGACATCCTTCCGGCCAAGTCCGATAATCCCCGCGCTCGCAGTGTCTGGCGAAATATTGGAGGCGAATATGCACACACGATTGCTTAAGTTTGGGTCTACTCTGGTTGCTATTGGGGTTTTGCTCGGCAGCTGGAGTGCCGGGGCACAGACCGAGGTATTCAACAGTTTCAGCAGCGCAGCTTCGGGCGTTGGCGACTGCATAGTCGGTCCAGACGATGCCGGTTGCGCCTCTTCCCCCATCTCGGAATGGATCGCCACACCGTTTGTTCCGACCGGATCGGGGACTCTTGACTATCTCGATGTGGCGGTCAGATACATTGGTGGGACGGAGGGCGTGGTAGTGGCGCTGGTGAATGACAACAGCGGATCGCCAGCGCCCATTACAGCCGTTCTAGAGAGTTTTACTGTCACGTCGCTCCCCGCGAGTACCGTGACCAAACCCAAGAAGAGGCTTATATCCAAAGCTCATCCAACGCTGACCGCCGGAAACACATACTGGGTGGTGATCGAGCCGCTCGGCTATGACTCTGAAAGCACTTGGCTGCTCGGCACAAATACCGCCCCTCCGGACTTCAGCGTGAACGGCGGCAACACCTGGGCGTCCTTCGATAGCATTTACGGTGGGTCTAACCCGCCGTACACAAACCTCCCGGAACTCGACGTTTACGTGCAATGATGGGGCAGAGCGTAGACCTCTGAAACAGAATGACCCGTTTGACGTGTAAGACTGCGAAGCCACCTTTCACGAAGTGGCCTTTCTTTCCATCGGCGCGACGTAGATGGTTGCGGCGTGACTGTTGATATCATGCGATTACACGTTTTGACCGCGGTCATTGAGTGAAATCCGGATATTACGACAGTTGACGTGGTTCCAAGGGTGGCCGTCCCACGCGGGCCGCAGGTGGCGCGAACGACTATAAGGCTGCATCACCCATCTGGCGCGGCGTGATGTGGTCTAGTGTTGCTCAGGCGCTTACACGCGAGCGGCTAGTTAAGCGCCGAGGTTGGCCTTAAGCATGTTGCAGAAGAGTTGTCCTTGCTCGATGGCATCGTCAAGCGCCACATGCGTATGAGGCGCGGGATCGAACCACTCCGGAGGCATCGACTGTTTGCCGCACGCTCGATATGGTTTGCGCAGCAATGCCATCGCGTAGGTCTTGATATCAATTGCCGAATAGCCGAATGGGTTCTCGCCCGCGAACTCGGTGAGATACCAATAGACGAAAGAAAAATCGAAAGCGGCCGGGTACCCGACAAACACTGGCCGTCCGCCAAACGCCTTGAGCCAGGCAAGGTAGCGTTTCAGGGCAACAGCGGGCGCTTCGAGATTTTGCCGGCAGGCCGACCATGCTTCCGGCTGTGTGGCCCACCATGCGGCGGTCTTGGGATCCGGGGCCAATGCGGGCAGCGTTTCCAAGTTGGCGGAGAAAGTCCCCAGCAGTTCTTTGTCGGCCAGATAGGCTGCCGATCCAATGCTCAGCATGGAGTGTTTTCCCGCGACCGGTCCGTCGGTTTCTATATCCGTGCTGACGTAGATCTCAAGTAATGATGATTCGCTCATGTTTGCGATGACAGATTGGAGCCGACAACCATGTCCACAAATTGCCCAATTGCAAGCGGTTGCAAAGAGTAGCCCTTATTCTCAACTAAATCAAGGTCAAGCTCTTGCAGCGTGAGTATGATCAATCATCACAGCAAGCAAACATTACAGCAAGCAAACCGCGTTCCATCAGTTGAAGCAAACAGATGGGATGAGAAGGCCGGTCTCCGGACGGGATGCTGTACGCTCCCAAGTTATCGACGTGCTCGAAGCACAGATAAAAGGAGACCGGCCATGAAAAAGGTTAGCACCGCAAGGGCAAAGCAGAGCAGGAATTTTTCTCAGCAGAAGCTCACGATCGGTTTGGATCTTGGGGATCGCTTCAGCTATTACTGCGTTCTCGATGAGAGCGGAGAGTGGGTGAAGGAGGAGAAGATCTCGACCACCGCGAAGGCCCTACAGGCGGCATTCAGGGCGATTCCGCGCAGTCGGATGGCGCTGGAGACGGGGATGCATTCGCCGTGGGTGAGCCGGCTGCTGAGCCAACTCGGTCATGAAGTGATTGTGGCGCATGCGCGCAATGTGCGGCTGATCGGTGAGAGCCGGAAGAAGGATGATCGTTTGGATGCGCAGGCGCTGGCACGGCTGGCGCGGATCGATCCGCAGTTGCTGAGTCCGG
>JASIKQ010000307.1 GCA_030049565.1 Candidatus Sulfotelmatobacter sp. | reverse complement strand
CCTTCCACCCGATCAGCGCTATGCAAAAATCCTGAGCATGCCGCCCGACGCGCAGTACATTTTTGCCAACCAGTTGCGCGGAGGCAAGGGACAGGAATTTCTCGAGGGTCTCAATCCTCGCCAAAAAGAAATTCTGCTGGCGATGAATAATCCGGCTCTGCCAGTAACGAACGAACTGATGCAAGCCAAGCTCCTGCGCGCCATTTATAGCCAGCGCCAACTTGAAGAAGTAATGACCGATTTCTGGTTGAATCACTTTAACGTATTTATCGACAAGGGACTCGACCGAATTTTGCTGACGAGTTACGAGCGGGATGTGATTCGTCCGCATGCGCTCGGCAAGTTTGAGGACCTGCTGGTAGCCACGGCGAAATCACCGGCAATGCTTTTTTATCTGGATAATTTCATGAGCGTAGGCCCAAACTCACCGCAAGCCCTGGGATTGCCGCTGCATCCTGGCCCTTATGCGCAGCGTTTTCCGCCACGTCCAAATCCAGGCAAGCGGCCGAGCGGATTGAACGAAAATTACGGCCGCGAACTGCTCGAGCTGCATACTTTAAGCGTGAACGGCGGCTATTCGCAACGCGACGTCACAGAAGTAGCGAAAGTTTTCACGGGATGGACGATTGATAAGCCGGCCGAAGGCGGAGGCTTCAAGTTTGAGCCCCGCATGCACGAGCCCGGGCCGAAGTTTGTGCTGGGGCACAGGATCAAACCGAACGGCGAGGGCGAAGGACTGGAACTGCTGCATCGCCTGGCAACGAACCCGCGGACGGCACATTTTATTTCGCTGAAGCTCGCCCAGCGATTCGTCTCTGACGATCCTCCGCCTGCGCTGGTTGAACGCATGTCGAAGATATTTCTGAAAAAAAAGGGCGACATTCGCGAAGTCCTGAGCGCGATGTTTCATTCGCCGGAATTCTGGGACGACTCAACCTATCGCGCGAAAGTAAAAACGCCGCTCGAGTTTGTGGTCTCAGCCGTTCGCGCCACAGGGGCGAATGTGGATGATGCGTTGCCGTTGACGCGTCAGCTCGCGAACATGGGCATGCCGTTGTATGGCGCTCAGCCACCGACGGGATATTCGATGAAAGCGGAAACTTGGGTGAGTTCGTCAGCTCTGCTCAACCGCATGAATTTTGCTGTAGCGCTCACCAGCGGGAGGATTAAAGGTGTGAAGCTGGATACGGCGCAACTTGCCGGCGATGCTTCTCATCCCGGTGATTCGCTTGCCGTGCTCTCTCAGTTGGAGCGGACGCTAATTGCAGGCGCCGTGTCGCAGCAAACGCACGATTCAATTGTGGCGCAGGTAGGGACGGCGAAGAACGCAAACCCGAGCATGATGGCGGGGTTGCTGCTGGGGTCGCCGGAATTTCAGAGGAGGTAGCTTCTATCTGCTGCCTGCCAGCTTCTAGCTAGCCGCGACGACAAACGGGACCGAGAAGTTCATCGAGAGCAGAGATGAGCTAGGAGCTAGAAGCCAGCAGCTAGGAGCTGTTTTTATGTCCATCACACGTCGAGTCTTCATTCGCAACAGCGCGCTGGCGGTCGTCGGCACGGCAGCCGTGCCCAGCTTTCTGGCTCGTGCCGCCATGGGCGCCGCCGAAGCCGGCGCTCGAACCAAACGCCTGGTTGTCATCTTTCAGCGCGGTGCAGCGGATGGTTTGAATATCGTCGTGCCTCATGGCGAGCTGCAATATTACGCGACGCGGCCGAGCATCAACATTCCGCGTAAAGCGGTAATCGATCTGGACGGCTTCTTTGGCCTCCATCCGTCGCTTGCGCCATTTCAGCCATTGTGGCAGCAGCGGCATCTCGCCATCGTTCATGCTGCCGGGTCGCCCGATCCTACGCGCTCGCATTTCGACGCGCAGGATTTTATGGAAGCAGGCACACCCGGAATGAAAGCGACCGAAGACGGCTGGCTCAACCGCTGCCTGCACGATCTGCCGCGCAGCGCGCAGAGATCTCCATTTCAGGCCATCGCGATGGGGCCGTCGATTCCCCGCATTCTGAGCGGTGTTGAGCCGGCTATTGCCATGAACAACATCAACGATTTTACGGTTGGCGGACGTAATGCGAAACCTTCGCCTGTTGCAACCGCGTTCGAGGCCATGTATGACCACTCTTCCGACGCGGTTCTGCACGGCACCGGCGAAGAGACATTCGATGCGGTGAAAATGTTGAGGTCCGCCGACCCCGGAAGATACAAACCTGCGCCCGGCGTCGAGTATCCCAAAGGACGCTTCGGCGAGAGCTTGCGCCAGCTCGCGCAACTGATTAAGGCGAATCTGGGCGTGCAGGTGGCTTTTGCCGACATCGGCGGATGGGACCATCACGTCAACGAGGGCGCAACTGAAGGCCAGATCGCGAACGTGCTGCGCGAGTTTTCGCAGTCACTGGCAGCGTTCTGGACCGATCTCGGCGATCTCTCCGAAGACACGGTTGTCGTGACCATGTCAGAATTCGGCCGCACCGCGCGCGAAAACGGCAATCGCGGCACCGATCACGGCCATGCCAACGTCATGTTCGTGCTGGGCGGACCGGTTCGCGGCGGACGAGTCTATGGCCACTGGCCGGGACTCGATCAGTCGCAGCTTTACGAAGGCCGCGATCTGGCTTTGACCACAGACTTTCGCCAGGTCCTGGGCGAGGCCGTCATGCAACACCTGGGAAATACGGATTTGAAGGAAGTGTTTCCGGGGTATGAGAATCAGCCGGGAAAGTTCCTGCGCCTTCTGGGCTGAACCCGCAAGAGATCCATAAGATGGACATTTTTCTGTCATCCTGAGTGAAGCGAAGGATCTATTTCTTTTGATGTGGCGTCGTTAGATTTCGATTAGCACGTCGCCGTTTTCAATCTTCACAGGATAGATGGCGACCTTCATGCTGGGATTCTGCTCGGCCGCGCCGGTCTTCGCATCCCAGGCCCAGCCGTGCCATGGGCAGATCACTTTGCCGCCTT
Source organism: Candidatus Sulfotelmatobacter sp. (assembly GCA_030049565.1). Classification (GTDB taxonomy): domain Bacteria; phylum Acidobacteriota; class Terriglobia; order Terriglobales; family Acidobacteriaceae; genus Sulfotelmatobacter. The sequence continues at coordinate 9,633 of JASIKQ010000307.1, read as the reverse complement.
CAACCATTCCCTGCCCCAGTGGTCCGCCGCGGTGCAGGCAGATATTGTCCATGGCAGTATAAGTTCCGTTCACATTGGCGATGCAGATTGTCTTTTCGCTGCAGGAGAATTCTTTGGCTTCGTTGGCGGGAGGAAGTTCGGATTCGGTCGTGAGCTTGATGAGATCAGACACGGTCGCGCCAGCAGTTGGCAGTTGGCAATTGGCAGTTAGCATTAGCCGATTAAACGTGCTGCACGAGCCAATCGAAGACCTGAATTGGCCAAATGCTAATTGCGAACTCCCAATTGCCAGTTCTCCCACTGACGGCTGATAGCCCAAAGCTGACAGATTATTTCGGCTGCAGTGTCTGCGCGATCATAACCTGGCGCTTGAAACTCTCCAGCATATTTGCATCGAGCCGCACCTCGGTGGGCTTCTTGGCCAGCGTCATGGTGTCGATCTTGTCTTGCAGCTTGAGCAGTGCGTAGAAAAGATTTTCCGGGCGCGGGGGGCAACCGGTTACATAAACATCGACCGGCACAACTTTGTCGACGCCCTGAAGCACGGCATAAGTATTGAACGGTCCGCCCACCGACGAGCACGCGCCCATGGAGATCACCCATTTGGGGTCCGGCATCTGGTCGTAGATGCGTTTCACCACCGGTGCCATCTTCAATGTCACCGTCCCGGCGACAATCATCAGATCGCTTTGCCGCGGGCTCGGACGGAAAACTTCCGAACCGAAGCGCGCGATGTCAAAGCGCGCGGTAGAGGAGGCGATCATTTCGATGGCGCAACAGGCCAGTCCAAAGGTCATCGGCCACACGGCCGATTTGCGCGCCCAGTTGAAGACATAATCCACCGTGGTGATCAGAAAATTCTTCTCGAACTTGTTTTGCAGCCAGCCCATTGGGGACCTCGATAGAAGACAATTATACAGTTCAGGCGTTCGGTTCGACGGCGCGAGGCAGTCCGGTTCTATTCGCGGCCCTCATTTTGGTTCCTTCCGTAGTCCGGGGCCGATTGCGAGGTCTACACGAAGCCCTCAGCTCATCTTTGTAACGGCTGAAGCGGCATCGAGTCCAATTACGAAAGACAGCACGCAGGGGGCGTATCTCGTTCGACGCTCGAGCCGCCGGGTTGCCGCTAGGTCTGAACTCAGCTAAAAATAGAATCATTCATGAAGGCAAACCCTGCCGCCACAGTCGGGTGCACAACCACGGCAATTCGACTCCGAAAAATCTGGCCCCGAATCCGCACCTCACAATTTTGGATGGTCGCCATCGGCGCATTTCTTCGCATTGGCTGGATCATCGTTGGCCACACCTACAAGTTCAAGACCGCGGATCATAACTTCGGCTTCGGCTGGGAAATGGGGCGTATCGGCGCGGCAATCGCCTCGGGGCACGGATTCAGCAACCCTTTTGACGCGACGACGGGGCCGACCGCATGGGAGCCACCGTTGTATCCATACCTGACCGCGGGAGTGTTTCACCTATTTGGAATTTACTCGCACGCGTCAGCATTCGTTCTGCTTTCGATCAACAGCATTTTTTCGGCTCTGACCTGCATTCCCATTTTTCTGATCGCGCGGCGTATTTTTTCGGAAAAAGTTGCGGTCGGCTCGGCGTGGACGTGGTCCCTGCTGCCTTACGCCATGGCCTGGTGTACGCGTTGGGTATGGGAAACAAGTCTTTCTGCCTTGCTGGTGGCCGCGCTGCTTTGGCTGGCGCTGTCCATGGAAGATCGCGATGGAATCAAGCCGTGGCTGTGGTTTGGCCTGCTCTGGGGCATTGCCGCGCTAAACAGCACGGTGCTGATTTCATTTCTGCCGGCCTCGGGATTGTGGGCATGGTATCGCCGCGCCAAGCGGGACAAGCCGTCCACGGCCGGAGTCGTGCTCGCATCGGTTGTTTTTATCGCGTGCATCACACCGTGGCTGGTGAGAAATTATCAAACGTTTCACAAGTTTATTTTTATTCGTGACAACTTCGGCGCCGAGCTGCGGCTGGGCAATGGCACGGGCGCCAACGGAATGTGGATGCAGTATCTGCATCCGTCGCAAGATTTGTACGCTCTGCGCCAATACGTCGCGATGGGCGAACTGCCCTACATCGCTATGCGCAAACGGCAGGCGATGGATTACATCAAGGCGGATTACGGGCGCTTCGCCGTGCTCTGCCTCAAGCGCTTCATCTATTTCTGGGCCGGGCCGCCGCGGTTGGCGCAGGTTTGGTGGCTGTCTCAAGTAAAGAATTCGCTGTTTCTGGCGTCATCTGTGCTCATGTTTTGGGGGCTGGGGCGCGAACTTGGCCAACGCCGGCCGGGAGCGTGGCTGCTGTTCTGGCTGATTTTGTGCTACCCCGCAATTTACTACATAGTCTTTCCTTCGCAGCGGTACCGGCATCCGATTGAGCCGGAGATGACGATCCTGGGAGTCTACTTGCTTACCGAAGCAACGTGGAAAGGCGCCAAGGCTCGGAAGAAAGACTCTGCCTGACGTCTGTCCTCACCGGCTCTCAAAACGGGGAACGTCACTGAGGTAAATTCCGTACAAACAATTATGGAAAGAGATTCTTTCTTGATTTGGTGCCTCACCAATTCCTCGCGGCTACGTCTAACCGCTGGGACGGAGGAATTATGAATCGCCAACGCCGGTTGTCCACATGGCTGGGAGCTGTCCTCGGAACCGTTTGTGCTCTGTTCGCGTTCGCTCTCGCAGCCCACGCCTCCGATCATGCGAGCGACTACAAATATACCGACGAGTTTCACCAAACTTACGCCATTTTTCCCGACGGCCGCGTCGAAGTCAGCAATATCAATGGTCCTGTCCACATCTCCGTCTGGGACCGCAATGAGGTCAAAGTGGATGCGGTCAAATACGCCAATTCGAAAGACCGGCTGGATGAAACTAAAATCGAAATCGATGCCGGTCAGAATCACGTCTCCATTCGCACCAAGTATCCCGAACACAATCTGAATTTCAACTGGAGCTCGCGCAATAATCCCGCCGGGGTGGAATACACCGTGATAGTCCCGCGCGCGGCGCGGCTTGACGAAATCGAACTGGTCAACGGATCGCTAGACGTCACTGGCGCAAGTGGTGAAGTGCATGCATCCTGCGTCAACGGCCGGTTGGAAGCTCACAATCTATCCGGTCGGGCGGAGTTATCGACCGTTAACGGCCGCCTTGAGGTGAACTTCGATCAGCTTTCCGATGCCCCCGTTGACCTGAATTCGGTGAATGGATCGGTTCACCTGACGATTCCTTCGGATTCGAAGGCAGAAATCGAAGCGGAAACCGTCTCGGGAGGAATCGAGAACGATTTTGGTTTGCGCGTGATTCATCACCATTTCGTGGGGCACAATCTGCGCGGCGAATTAGGCAACGGCGGCCCACACATTAAATTGGCAAATGTGAATGGGCGAATCGAAATTCATCATGCTAACGATGGGCGATCGATGAGTCCGGTGAGGGACCTAAGCGATCGCGATCGTGACGATGAAGATGACAGCGACATCTAAATGAATTTTCCGGCGAGTGCTCACCCGGCACAGCAAGAACCGGTTCATACTGTCATCCTGAGCGTTCTTCGCGCGAAGGACCTATGTACTTTGTCTACATCACACCAACCGTTCGAAGACACTTACGACAACGATTTTGGATGAACCCGCAAGATGTCATCGCCTGCCTCAATAAATCGCATACGCCGGCCCCGGCGTGCGCAGGTCAGGCTTGGAGGCCATTAACAACAGAGCCCCCTCGCGTTTGAAGGCCTTCAGGTCTTCCAGGCTGCTGAACGATTTGGTCTTGTAATCATCGGGCGTAGGCGTATCGTCGGGAACGCGGACTGCTTCGACTTCTTCGAAGGCGTGTTTCTTTAGCAGTTCCACATACTCTGCGGCCGACCGGACATGAACGGGAACCTTCAGTTTATCCACCCATTGCAGCGAATATTGATTATCTTTGTACAGATTAATCAGGATGAATAATCTCGCTCGCGGCGCCATCACCCGAAACAGCTCCATCAGAGCGCGGTCCTGATCGGGATAGTAGTAGAACGACTCGACCGACAGAACTTTGTCGAAGAAATTTTCTTCCCACGGAATCTGTTGCGCCGATCCCCAAACATAGAGCACATTGTCGAAATCCGTCGAAGCGGCGCGGGCTTCACGAATCATCTCGTCCGATACATCGAGCCCGACGACCTGGCCAAAACCGTCTGGCCCCTCGCCAACCAACCGCGCCAGCAGGCGCGTCGCCCATCCCGAACCGCAACCGAGATCGAGCACCCGCTCGCCCGGCCGCAGATTCATGCGGCGAATGGTTTTCGTAGTGATGTCGAAGTGGTGCTGCTCCATCTTTGGGCCTTCGCCGGCAACCGCCCAGCGGTTAAATTCCTGCTGGAGGATTTCATCGGGAGTGAGGGATTTGTCGTGCATATTCGTCTCCATTCTTATCATGCGCATGCGATCTTCCGAAGAGGACCATCCTACAGTATGTGATATCCCATAAGATGTGCTGTCCGGTCACTTTGTGTTGGACACATCCATAATTGTTGCGGCGCTACGAAGTAGACGCGGAGCGGCGAACGCGGTTCTAAAAATAGTTGTACAGCACGGTCTTACTCTCTTGGCAACTCCGCCACTGTTCCTCGAGTATGAGAACGCGCTCAAACGTCCTGAGCATCGTTTGGCGCACGGACTCAGTCTTGAACAAATTGATGAATTCCTGGCAGAACTGGCAGCCCTGATTGAACCTGTTGAAACGCACTTCCGTTGGAGACCGCAGACGCATGATCGGAATGATGAGATGGTTCTTGAAGCTGCGATCAGCGGAAAGGCAGACGCCTTGGTAACCTACAACAATTCCGATTTCTTATCGGCAGGCAAACGGTTTGGAATTAGCGTTATCACTCCGTCGAAGTTGCTGAAGGAGATGACACCATGAGTGATTCGACCTATCCATTAAAACTTCCTCTATCGATTAAGAGAGCAGCGGAGCGTCTAGCGAAAGAGGATGGTGTTTCTCTTAATCAATGGATTGCGTCCGCCGTGGCGCAAAAAGTTGGAGTTGCCGAAACCGCGGCGGAGTTCTTCAAGAAACGCGCCGGAAAAGCGACTGGAGCAGGATTGATGAAGTTCCTCCGCGCGACGCCGAATGTTGCTCCCGATCCTGGCGACGAGCGCCGCTGAAATAATTCCCATTCGCGTGCCTCGCCGCTATGCTACAGTCTTTCTCTTGAATGGCGCCAGACCTTCGGAACCCCTTGCCCGACCGCTCTCCAGCTCTGCTCTATTGCCCCAACTGTGCCAAAGAAGTGAACGATCCCCTCACCTGCGGCGACTGCTCCGCAGTGATCTGCCGGAAATGCGGCACGCCGCTCGAATCCTCTGACGAACTCGGAATCGGATGATGGACACAACCGTCGCGCCATCATCCGCCGAAACTTCCTCCGCAAGCCCTCGCGTAACGCTGGTGCGCGGGTTGGGCCTGCTCGACTCCGTCCTGCTTCTGGTCAGCGGCATCATCGGCTCGTCCATCTTTTTGACCGCCAAAGACGTCGCCGGCCCGCTGCCGCAGCCGATGCTCTTTCTGGGAGTATGGGTGATCGGCGGCGTCATCTCGCTATTTGGCTGCGTGGCGTTTGCTGAGCTGGGATCGATGTTTCCCGAGTCGGGCGGCCAATATGTTTATCTGCGCGAGGCCTATGGCGATCTCGTCGCGTTTCTCTACGGATGGATGTTGTTCGCAGTCGCCAACGGCGGCAGCATCGCTGCGCTGGCAGTCGCAGCCGCGGCATATACAGGTCAGGTCTTCCCAATCGTCGCGCAGGAGCACGTTGTTTTTTCGCTCGCCCGGATTGTCATCACCCGCGCGCATCTGTTCGGACTTCTTCTCATCGCCATTCTCACTTACGTAAACGTGGTCGGCCTGCGCTGGGGCGCGCTGCTCCAGAATGTTTCTACATGGACCAAATTCGCCGCCATGGCCGCATTCGTCGTTCTCGGATTCGCGCTCGGCAAAGGCGACTGGTCGCATTTCCGCCCACACGGCGCGAGCTTCACCATGGGCCTTCATCCCACGCAGTTGATTTCGGCCATGGGAGTCGCTCTGATCGCGGTCTTCTGGGCCTACGACGGATGGGTTTACATCACCTGGGTCGCAGGCGAAGTGAAAGAGCCGCGCCGCAATGTTCCACGCGCCATGGTGCTGGGCGTGATCGTGGTGGGCGCGATTTATCTCGCGATGAACCTCGCCTACCTCTATGCTCTGCCGCTGGGTGAAATTGCGAAGCACGAAACCATCGCCCATGCCGCGGCGGCCGTGTTGTTTTCTCCGCAGGCTGCGGTCTGGCTTTCGCTGATGATTGCCATTTCGTGTTTTAGCGCGGCGGCAACCTGCACCCTCTCCGGCGCTCGGGTTTATCTCGCCATGGCTCAGGATGGAGTTTTCTTCAAGCGCATGGCGGTGATTCATCCCAAATGGCGAACTCCGGCGTTCAGCCTGATCGGGCAAGGCATTTGGGCTGCATTGCTCACGGTAAGTGGCCGCTACGATCAGCTCTACACCTACGTCATCTATGGCATGGTGCTGTCGTATTCGCTCACCGTAATCGGCATGTTTCTGCTGCGCTGGAGACGGCCAGAGATTCCGCGTCCTTATCGATGCACGGGATATCCATGGCTGCCGGCGATCTATGTGCTCGTCGGCGCAGGCTGGACGCTGAACACCATCCTCACGCGCCCTTCCGAAGCTTTCTGGGGAACGGCGATCGTGCTGGTCGGAGTGCCGGGATATTTGTACTGGAAACGCAGCCGCCGAAAAGCGGCGCTCGAATAAGCCCTACTGCCACGCCAGCCGCATCACGGAGTTGTGCTTCTCGAAGCTCACTTGCAGCGTCTTATGCTCGTCTTCCGAGAAATTTGCCGAGATTGGTGACTCCGGTGACTTCCTTTAACGCCCCGTTTTGCAGTACCTTATTGAATAGCCTCGGGCAGGGCGGGAGTGTGCCTGCTTGCGGCCTTTTCTCGGAGAACCCATGAGCCGTTGTGTTGCTGTACGCCTTATTGCAGTCGGATTCTTCCTTTCTGCTTTGCTCACCGGCTGTTCGCGCGATCCTAATGTGCGCAAACAGAAATTCCTCGAGAGCGGCAATCGCTATCGCGACAACGGCAAGCTGCGCGAAGCGGCCATTCAATATGCCAATGCCATTCAGATCGATCCCCGATTCGCTGAGGCGCACTATCAACTGGGCGAGATCTACCTCAGGTTGAGAGACGGCAACCGCGCCTTCGCGGAGCTTTCCCGCACCGTCGACCTCGCACCCGACGACTATCAGGCCCACCTCGAACTGGCGAACCTGCTGATCGCCTCGCGTCAGTCGAAAGATGCCCAGCCTCACCTCGACTTCCTGAAAGCAGCGCAGCCCGATAGCGCCGACACGCACATCGCGTGGTCCAACTTTTATGCGGCGCAGGACAATCTGGGAGCCGCACTCCAAGAGATGCAGAAAGGAATCGCCGCTGACCCGTCGCGTGCCGATTCCTATTTAGATCTGGCTGTTCTGCAAGTACGCGCCCAGTTGCCCGATCAGGCGGAAGCCAGCTTCAAAAAAGCGGCCCAGCTTGGTCCTAAGAATATGGACGCACAACTGGCGCTCGGCGATTTTTATCAATCACGCAATCGTCTCGCCGAGGCCGAGCAGCAATTCAAGCACGCTGTTGACGTCGCTCCGCACGATCCCTCGCCTCGCGCCGCCTACGTTCGCCTGCTGATGGCGGAGGGCAAGAAGGATGAAACCCTTGCCTTTCTGCGGCAGACCAAGAAAGACTTGCCCAACGACTCCGAAGGCTACCGCATGTTAGGCGACTTCTACTTTGCCGATGGCGATCTCGACCAAGCCACCGCCGAATATGCCTCGCTCTACAACGATCATCCCAAAGATCCCCAGGTCAAGAAAAACTACATCCAGTTGCTGATCCTGAAAAACCGACTGGATGAGGCCACCCGACTGAACGACGAGGTACTGAAAAGAAATCCCCATGACTCCGATGCCCTCGTCTATCGCGGCCAGATACGGCTTCGCCAAAACGACCCTACCGGCGCCGTCGATGCCTTGCAGGCCGCCCTCCAGAATGATCCCAACAACGCCGTAGCCCATTACCATCTTGGCCTGGCCTATAGCATGCAGAACAACGAGGCGCAGGCGGAATCGGAGTTGCGCACGGCGGTGAGCGCGCGTCCCGATCTCACCGATGCCCAGCGCGCGCTGGCTCAGATTGAGCTGCGCCACAGCGACTTCGACGCCCTTGCGCAGACCGCACAGCAGATTGTCTCCGCCGCCCCCAACTCCCCGGATGGATATCTCTTGCGCGCCCTCGCCGAAGTCAACACCAGGAGAGATCCTGAGGCCGAGCAGGATGTCCGCAAAGCGGCCGAGGTCGCACCCAGCAGTCCTGCCCCTGACGTTGCCATGGGCCGTCTGTATCAATCTGAAAAGCAATACGCCGAGGCGATCAAGTCGTACCAGCAGGCGCTGGAAAAAGATCCTAATTCCACCGATGGCTTGCAGGGGATCATGAACACTTATCTGGCGCAGAAGCAGCTTGATCAGGCCATCGCCGCCGCGCGCACTCAGATCGCAAAACAGCCCGCCAACAGCGGATTCTATGACCTGCTGGGTACGGCCCTATTCCAGAAAAAGGACTTCGTCGGCGCCGACGCCGCCTTCCATAAGTCTATCGATCTCGACAAGAACAATTCCGACGCCCTTCTAAAGCTCGCCCAAGTTCAGGCCGCGGAAGGCTCGGTAAGCCAGGCGCTCGCCACCTATCAGCAGTCGATCAAAGATCACCCCCGCGAGATATCGTTCTATCTGCTGGCAGGAATGCTCTACGAAACCCAGAACAACTACGATCAGGCCAAGAATATGTACCAGCAGGCACTGAATCTTCAGCCGGAAAATCCCGTGGCCTCGAATAATCTCGCCTATCTCATGCTCCAGCAAGGAGGCAACGTCGACGTCGCACTCGCCATGGCGCAAACCGCACGCCGCGGCATGCCCGACTCTCCCGCCGCCGCCGATACCCTCGGCTTCGCCTATTTTCAGAAGGGAGTCTATCAGTCGGCCATTGATATGTTCCAGGAGTCGCTGCGGCTCAGCGAAAAAGCTGGCCAGCCCGACGACGCCATGGTCCACTACCACTTAGGCCTGGCCTATCAGAAAGCCAACCAGCCGGTCCTCGCCCGCCAGCAAATGGAGCGCGCCCTGAAGCTTAATCCCAATAATAATGATGCCAAGAAGGTGCTGTCTGAGTTGCGCGGCTGAACTCGCATCGCACAGCGAACGCCAATTCACCACAGAATCAACGCAGCATAGAAGAAGAATGGGAGAACAGGCCAAAAAATGGCAATACCTCATCGTGAGCCTCAGCCTCCGGCGAGACTAAGCTGCCCTCCCGAACCGCTTCTCCAGAATAGCCGAGGTGCTGATCCGATCCAGTTCTTCGCCCAGCAGCTTTATTCTTTCGGCGCGATCGTGACACTCGCTGAGTTCAGAAGATGTCAGGGCTGATGGCTGCCCGAACATTTCAATCTGCCTCTTAATTAACTCCCGCACCTCGTCCCTGATGGCAGTGGCTGGGGTTGT
>JASIKQ010000029.1 GCA_030049565.1 Candidatus Sulfotelmatobacter sp. | reverse complement strand
ATCCGAGAAATGCGATTGACGAGGTCCGCGAGCACCCCGAGGGAGACGCGGGTTTCGTGCTCGCCGGTGCTCAACGCTTGCGTGCTTTCCGCTTGTACGATTGCCGCTGCCTTGGCAGTGGTAAGCATCGCTTGCGGCACTCCCATCTGCGCCTGGCATGCGATGGTCTCTTGCAGTGCTACCGCTAGTGCCTGAGGATCGTTCTTGTTGACGATGAGATCAGCCTGGTAATAGCTGATATCTGGACACTGCTGGATCACGTCGCTCCCCACAATCGGCCGCGGTTGCAGTCGATTCAGAGCTTCATGCAGCTTGCCGCGGTCGTCGGTGAAATCGAGCGGCATAACTCCTGAGGTGGTAAAAATGGCGGTGCGATCGCTGGGCCGCAAGGTTGCGAAGTGCCGTTCCGCCGCTTGCCGCACTTGCGCCAGATCCCCAAATACCAAGTGCACGTCGTCGAATAAATATGCTATGTAGCGTTCGGGCATCGAAGACGCGCTGGTCGTCTCGGTAGCGGCGCTGGCGAGAGCCCTGTCCGCATCCTCTTCAGATTTTTGTCGCGCCTTCGCAGCCAAGCTTCCGGGCTGCTCAACCTCAAACTGCGTAATGACCTGCGGCTTGCCCTTGTCGAAGACCTGGAAGTCCTCTTTGCGCAGATTCCCCACAGCGTGCCCCTGTGCGTCGCGAACGACCGCTCGCACTACGACCAGCTTTACGTTCACTCGGAATCGCGTGGGTTCGTCATGAGAGGCGATTTCTGAAGTGCTCTCTTTGTTCTCAGTTGGGGAAGGCTTCACAGCGGAAGCCGGCTGAGGGCCATCTTGGGCAAGCGCAGAAAACGGTCGAAGAATCACAATCACACAGACAGCGAAAATGAGGATCCACCCAGAGAAAGAAGCTTCTCGGCTGTCGCGACGTGAAACAGGTTGCTGAGAACTGCTCATAGAACTCACGCGCGTCGCCTGCGGAGACAGGGCTAGTGCAGGCAAGAGGCCCGCTTGATGGGCCGCGGGGCTGGATGCACCGCCGCAATAGTTTACACCCGTTTGCATGCCATCGTGTCTCCATTGCGGCCCACAGCTAGCTTACGCGTGCGCTAGATCGGACTCTTCTCTGCCCTCAAAATGCGCCTCAATTTCTTCCAGCGTCTTCCCTTTGGTTTCCGGCAGGAACACGGTAGCGGTCAAGAAGTAGATCACCGTACATCCGGCAAACGCCCAAAACATAGTGGCGTATCCGTACTTCCCGACTGTCGGAAGAAAAACAGCGGCGATGCCGGTGGAGACTGCCTGGTTCAACAGCAACGCAATGCTCATGCCGTTCGATCGAATGCGTGTGGGCATCAGCTCCGAAAGCGCCAGCCAGACGCACACGCCGGGGCCAACCGCATAAAACGCCATGAATACAAACAGGGTCATGGCAACCATCCATCCGGTGCTTTGGCCAGGCACAGGCGTGATAAGCGCGTTATCGATTTTCAGTGGTGCATGCCGTGCCGCCTTAAGATCGCCAAAGGGATTAGAGAAAAATGCCACCACGTTATTTGCCGGCACGCAGCTTTCCCGCGTGATCGCAATCGCAGTCGCGGCGGCTTCATCCGAGCGCACAGCCTTGGTCGCGGCGCGAAAATCTCCATACGAATAGATCACTACCAGCGAAGTAGGCGCGCCGCTCAGGTGCGCGCCTCCGCCGGTCGCACTCAACAATGCCTTCGCCATGTTCCGGTCATAAGTAAGCGTAACCTTTTGGTCAGAGCTGACCATCGACTGAACTGCGCTGCTGGAATCCACCCGCAAGCGCTCTCTCTGGCGGAAAAGAAAACCGGTTCCAACCAGCGACACAATAATTCCGGCCGTGCCCATCGTAAGCAGAAACTTTCGTCCCTTGCGATCCACCAGCACGACGCCGCCGATGGTTGCCAGAAAGTTCACAATAGTGAAAATGACGTACCCCCAATGCGCCTGCACATCCGAAAGGCCGCTCTGCAAAAGGATGTTGGCGTTATAGAGAATAATCGAGTTCACCCCGGTCGCCTGATTGCAGGCCAGAATCACGCATGCCAGCACAAACGGAATTACATACTTCCGCCGGAGAAGCGACTCCTTAATTTTGCTTCCCGTCGAGGTTTGAGCCCTCTCAGCAGCGGCAGCCTCTTCCATTTCCCGCAACTCTAGGTTGGCCTGTTCGTTTGTCCGCGAACGAAGCAGTGCCTCCCGCGCGGCATCTCGCTTGCCACGCCGAAACAGCCAGCGCGGAGATTCGGCCACCATAAAGCTGCCAATGACGAACAAAACTCCCGGCGGCAGCGAAACCCAGAAAATGCTGCGCCACGCCGCGTCCTTGAAGGTGAACAGCTTGGCGGGATCGCCGAGTTTTGCCACTTGATCGACACGAATGCTGAAGAACATACCGACCAAAGCCGCGGCAACGATGCCAAGCGTCAGAAGCCACTGGAAAATCCCCGTTCCTTTCCCGCGATCGGTTGCGGCGAGGCACTCCGCCAGATAGAGCGGCACAACCACGCCGATCAATCCCGCGCTAATACCCTGCAGCAAACGCCCAAGAACCAGCGGTTCGTAACCGTGCGACAGGGCAATCGCCGGAATGCTGGCGACGAACAGCATTCCGCTGAGCGCCATCAGCAGCCTTCGTCCCATCCAGTCAGAAAGCGCGCCGGCGAACAGCGTCGAGATAACACTCCCGAGTAGAACGGCCGCGGCCACCATCGAAAGCTGGCCCGCGTTCAACCCGGAAGTAGCTTCCAGGTACGGCAGGGCGCCGGCAATGATGCCCACGTCAACGCCGTACAGCAAGCCTCCCAGGCCCGCCACCAGCAGCAGAAAAAGGTTGTAGCGCGCTTTTTCGTCGCCCGTCATACCCAGCGCTCGATGGCTTTACTCCTTCACCGCAAAAAGATACGAGTCCGGCCTTGGCGAGAATACTACGGAATGAGAAATGGAAGAATTTTCTCAACCCCCGAAAGGTGTCAAACCATGTTTCACATGTCTCAGTGCCGGGCGCCGCATAAGCCCGCGATGTTCGTGCGTGCAGAAAAATCCATGCGACGCATCAAAAATGACGATTGTACTTTCGCGAGATTTCCCGCTAAACGATTAACATGGCGGGAAGTCGCCTCACATATTCGGCCGATCATGATGCCTGCGGCGTGGGCTTCATCGCCCAGCTTGGCGGACCGCCGTCGCATGGCCTGGTAGAACGGGGTCTCAAGGCCCTCGCTCGCCTTGCCCATCGCGGCGGAGTCGACGCCGATGGCCGCAGCGGAGATGGCGCTGGGTTATTGGTTTCTCTCCCGAAGTCTTTCTTCCGCCGAGTGGCTCGCCGCGATGGCATCGAACTGCCCCAGCAGTTTGCCGTCGCCATGGTGTTTCTTCAGCCCGGCCGCGAACCTCAGACCGCAGAGACAATTCGAACCACGGCAGCGAAGTATAACCTCTCATTTCTAGGTTGGCGCACGGTACCTACGGATGCTTCCATCCTCGGCCCGCGCTCCAATGATTCCCTGCCCCAAATAGGCCAGTGCTTCATCGCGCCGGGCAGCGGTTCGCACGGGATAAAGTCTGGCGACTCGGAAGGCATTAATTTCGAGTTGCAACTCTTTCGCCTGCGGCAGGAGCTCGAAAGCACTCCCGATTCGCCCTATTACTGTTCTCTGTCCTCGAAAACGATCGTCTATAAAGGCCTGCTCACTCCCGAGCAATTGCCCGCCTTCTATCTCGATCTGAACGCTCCCGAATTCGAGAGCGCGTTCGTAATTTTTCATCAGAGATATTCCACTAACACACAGCCCAGTTGGAAACTGGCGCAGCCGTTTCGCCTCGTGGCCCATAACGGCGAGATCAATACCATCAGCGGCAACCGCCGCTGGTTCCAGGCGCGCTCTGAGGCCGTGCGCCGTCAGGTCGGCCTAACCAGTAACTGCCTGCTGTTGCAGCCGGGCATGAGCGATTCTGCCAGCTTCGACAACGCCCTTGAAGCATGCCTACGCAGTGGTTCGAACATCGTCGAATCCACGTTGCGACTGGTTCCGCCAGCATGGGAACATGACGAGCACCTAGATCCTGCATTGCGCAGTTTTCTCGGCGGCACCGCTGCCGAGCAGGAACCCTGGGACGGTCCGGCCGCTCTCATCTTCAGCGATGGCGAAGTCGTCGGGGCGAAACTCGATCGCAACGGCTTGCGTCCTTTGCGCTACACACTCACCTCCGATGGTCTGCTGATCGTGGGCTCCGAGGTCGGTATTGCTGACTTGACTGAGAAGCAAGTCATCGAACGCCAGCGCCTCGGCCCAGGTGAAATGCTTATTGCCGATCCAGTTCGTGGAGAGTTTTTCCGCCCG
>JASIKQ010000028.1 GCA_030049565.1 Candidatus Sulfotelmatobacter sp. | reverse complement strand
GTGGCGGAATTGGCAGACGCGCATGGTTCAGGTCCATGTACCGGCAACGGTGTGGGGGTTCGAGTCCCTTCGATGGCACCAAGATTTTGGGGCAACGGGTCCCTCGCTGGCGCTCGGGATTTCGTCAGTGGGTCTCGGGATCACGCCCGCTAATCGGCTCAAGTTCGAGTTTGTTCGATGGTACCAACAACTGTACTGCTCTGCACTCAATCCCTGCCACTTCGCCCTCCTGCCGCCCAGTAACGTAAACTCTTTTCATGCGTCATATATTTCGATCGCTCTTTAGGAAAAGTCCTGTCTCATTGTTCCTTCTTCTCGCTTTTGCTATCCCCAGCCCCGCCCAGAAACTCGCCATCACCTTCGACGATTTGCCGCTAAACGGAACCCTTCCCCCGGGCGTGACTCGCGCGGAAACCACAAGGGATGTGCTGGCCATCCTGAAAAAGCGCCACGTGCCGCCGGTTTACGGGTTTATTAACGGGAAGAGGCTGGAAGGCGATGCCGATGGTGCTGAAGCACTGAAATTATGGGCTGCCGCCGAGCCCTTCGGGAATCACACTTATTCCCACATGGATCTGGAAAAGAACACTGTGGAGGCTTACGAGCACGATATCGAAGAGAACGAGCCCGTGCTCGAACTGCTTGAGGCAAAGGACAACTGGCGCTGGCTGCGCTATCCCTACCTGCACGAAGGCGACACCGTCGAGAAGCGCCGCGCCGTGCGGGCTTATCTGAAGGCGCATAACTATCGTATCGCGCAAGTCACGCTCGACTGGGAAGATTATCTGTGGAACTTCGCCTATGCGCGCTGTGCGGCGATGAATGACCAGAAAGCCATCTCCTGGTTGCACTCCAGCTATCTCGATACGGCTTCAGAGTTCCTCGATCTCGGTCGCGAACAGGCGAAACTGATTTATGGCCATGACATCAACTATGTTCTGTTAATGCACCTGGGCGCTTACAGCAGCACCATCCTTCCAGATGCGCTCGATCTGCTGAAGAAAAAAGGATTCAAACTAGTGACGCTCGAAGAAGCCGAGAGCGATCCCATTTATGATGGCGATCCCGATGTCGGCCTGCACGATGCCGGAACTTTTCTCGACCAGTGGATGCAGGTGAAGCAGATCAAGTATCCGCCGCATGCCGAAAAACCCTACAAAGAGCTGGAAAGCACTTGCCAATGATTCGGAGGCGGTTCTCTGCTGCCTTCGAGCGAAGCAGGTACAATTGTCCGGCAACCGAAGCGATGCTACCAACCACTAATGACGAACGAACTCTCCTATGACCATGCAAGTTCGCAAAGCTGTCTTTCCCGCCGCCGGATTAGGCACTCGATTCTTGCCCGCCACCAAAGCCCAGCCTAAAGAAATGCTCCCGCTGGTCGACAAACCTATCATTCAGTACGGAGTGGAAGAAGCGATGGCCTCCGGGTGCGACAACATTGTGATCGTCACCGGCCGCGGCAAGCAATCGATCGAGGATCATTTTGACGTGAGCTATGAGCTCGAGAAGATGCTTGAGGAGCGCAAGAAAACCGATTTGCTCAACATCGTGCGCTCGATTTCCGACATGATCCACGTCGCCTACGTCCGGCAGAAAGAAGCTCTAGGACTCGGCCATGCCGTTCTGATGGCCAGGGAACTGGTTGGCAACGAACCCTTCGCCGTGCTGCTCGCTGATGATGTCGTGGACGCGAAGGTCCCATGCCTCAAGCAGATGGTTGAAGTTTTCAATGAGATGCAGTGCTCGGTAATTGCCACGCAGGTAGTCGAAGGCAAAGCAATTTCGTCTTATGGTGTTCTCGACGTGAAGCCGGTGAGCAGCCGCTTCGGTGAGCGTCTGTTCGAAATCAAGAATATGGTGGAAAAACCGCCCTTCGAAGAGGCGCCGTCGAATCTGGCAATTGTCGGCCGTTACATTCTTACGCCTGCCATTTTTGATTGCCTCTCGAACACTCAAACCGGCGCTGGAGGCGAACTGCAACTTACCGATGGCATGCGTCTTCTCCTCCAGCAGGAAAAAATGTACGCCTACGTCTACGAAGGCAAGCGCCACGATGCGGGCGACAAGCTCGGCTTCCTGAAAGCGACCGTCGAATTTGCCCTCAAGCGCGAAGATCTGGGAGAACCCTTCCGTGAGTACTTAAAGGGATTGAAATTGTGAAACGGGCAATTTTATTACGTTGTCATCCTGAACGGAGGAGTTGCTTCACGAAGTGAAGCAACTCCGTAGTCGAAGGATCCCATGGCGGCCCACACCGCCACCGGCCTTGTAAGGAATTTCTGTAACAAAGACTTCGACTCAACGTACCTTGGCACTTTTCTTACGCACTCAGCGTACCCTTCAGCTTCCTCGATTTCTCCTCTACACCCCGCGCCAGCTTCTCTTTGTGCGTCACAAGCTTCTTAGCAACAGACGCGTCACCCAACCCGATCATCTGCGCCGCCAGAATCCCGGCATTCGTCGCCCCAGGCTTGCCAATAGCCACCGTTGCTACTGGAATCCCAGCCGGCATTTGCACGGTCGCGAGCAGCGAATCCATGCCCTGCAATGAGGTTGAAGGAATCGGCACGCCAATCACCGGCAAAGTAGTGTGCGCGGCGATCACTCCCGCCAAATGCGCCGCCCCTCCCGCGCCCGCGATAATCACGCGAATACCGCGTTCGGCTGCCATGCGCGCATACTCTGCCGTACGATCCGGCGAACGGTGCGCCGACGTGACGTCGATCTCATATGCGATTCCGAAATCATCGAGCGCCTTGCCGGCCTCGCGCATGATTTCGAGATCAGAGTCGCTGCCCATCACGATAGAAACCAGTGGCTTACTCATTCAGGTCCCTCAATTATTTATTCAGGGCACGCACCGCAATATCCTTCCGATAGTGCGCGCCCTCAAACGTAATCTTTGCGCACGCCTCATAAGCGCGCTGCACGGCTGCCGGCAAATCCGAAGCGCGCGCCGTAACGCCCAGCACGCGCCCTCCCGAAGTATAAAATTCCCCATCGCGCCGGGAAGTTCCTGCGTGAAACACCTTCACGCCTTCAACTGCGCCGGCCGCATCCAGTCCCAAGATTTTTTTGCCCGCATCGAACCTCCCCGGATAGCCGCCGGAAGCCATCACCACACAAACTGCCGCATCAGCCGACCACTTGAAATCGCCCTCACTGACGTGGCCATCCACCGAAGCTTCCAAAGCGTCCAGCAGATCGCTTTCCAGCCGCATCAAAATCGGCTGCGTCTCGGGATCCCCGAAGCGGCAATTGAACTCCAGCACCATTGGTCCACGCGCGGTCATCATCAGCCCGCAATAAAGCACGCCTTTGAACTCTGTTCCCTCGGCCTTCATGCCCTGAATCACCGGTCGCGCAATGTGATTCACCAGCCAGTCCCGCATCTTGTCATCGATAATGGTTGGCATCGAGTAAGCGCCCATGCCGCCGGTGTTTGGCCCGTTATCGCCATCGAAAACGCGCTTATGATCCTGCGCGGCAACCAGCGGCGCAACCCGCTCGCCATCGCTGAGCACGAGAAACGAAACTTCGTCACCTTTCAGACATTCTTCCAGCACTACGCGCGCGCCGGCAGTTCCCACCAGCTTGCCACTGAGCATGTCGGAAGCAGTTTGAGCTGCTTCCTCCCGGCTCGCCGCGATGACCACCCCTTTGCCCGCGGCCAATCCGTCGGCTTTAACCACCACCGGTGGATGAAAATGAACGAGGGCTTCGCGCACCTCCTGCAGCGAATCGCAAATTGCGTAATGCGCTGTGGGAATACGATGCCGCTGTAGAAATTCCTTGGCGAAGCTCTTGCTCGATTCCAACCGCGCCGCATCTTTTGTGGGTCCAAAAGTGCGCCAGCCGCGGCCTGTGAATTCATCGACAACGCCCGAGGTCAGGGGCAATTCAGGACCCACTACGGTGAGATCGGGATGAAGCTGCTGACCAAGTGCGATGATTGAGTCCAGGTTTTTGAGGTCCACCGGCAGGCACTCGGCGTCTTCGGCGATGCCGCCATTGCCCGGAGCGCAGTAAAGCTGCGAAATGCGGGGAGATTGTCGCAGCTTCCACACCAGCGCGTGCTCGCGCCCACCGCCGCCTAGAACCAGAACTTTCATAGCCAGAGAAAATCAAGGTTAGGGGAGGCAGCGAAAGCTGTCAAACGGGAAGTCGATTGCTAACCAGTCGAATACACTCGCGGGCTATTCCTCCTGGCCGATATCGTCCAAGCGCGTTTCAATCAACAATCAGCAATCGATAATTAACAATTAACCGCAATTAACCCCGCATCGTATAATCTTCCCGATGATCACCGTCTCTAAAGAAGACTATCTCAAAGCCATTCTCGAGGCAGAAAGCGAAGGCGAGGCCGTTATCTCAGCGCGCCTGGCTGATTGGCTAAGGGTGTCAGCTCCTGCCGTGACCATGGCCATGCGCCGGCTTAAAAAAGACGGCTTGGTCCGCGTCCAGGGCGATGGCCATGTTCGCCTGACAGCGTCCGGCCGCAAGATTGCCCGCCGGCTAACGCTGCGCCATCATCTGATCGAACGCATGTTATCGGAGTTGTTTGGCATGGAATGGTGGAAAGTTCATGACGAAGCGGAGAGACTCGAGCACGCTGTGTCTCCCGATTTCGAGGCGAAACTGCTCGCCCGCCTGGGCAAGGGAGGCGCGTGCCCTCACGGTAATTTGAGTGAGATGGAAAGTCCCGCCAGCCGACGGCATCGGGGTTTGCAACTGCTGGCCGATGCGGCTCCGGGGGCCGCTTACGCGGTCAGCGGCATCTATGAGCGCGACCGGCGCTTGCTGGAGTTTCTTGAGGCCCGCGGCATTCGTCCCGGAGCCCGGCTGCGCCTGCTGGAACGCAATTATGATCAGACTTTAACGCTCTCCACTGCCGCTGGAAATGTTTCGCTCGGACGCGCTGCTGCCGAGCGGGTTTGGGTTTCTTCCGCCGCCTCCCGCCCCGAACGCTAGAGACGTTTATCGTTTTTCTGCAGTTACTTAACC
>JASIKQ010000306.1 GCA_030049565.1 Candidatus Sulfotelmatobacter sp. | reverse complement strand
CGGCGGGTGGGATCAGTCACAGCTGCCGACGCCGGCGCAGTTAACTCACAAGCCGACTGAGGCTGATTATTCCTTGCAACGATAGCGTCGCGTGCCAGGCTCACATTTGGCACGGCTTTGCTGGGCGGGATGTTCGCCTGGTTCTTACGCTAGCCCGGTAATGCGGCGGCTTTGAGCCCTGACGGCTTTCATTAGCGCCCTGAATCGGTAACAGAAAAATTATGCGCTGGAGCTTGAAACCCCGCTCGGTTAGGGATAGGTGGTGCAAACTTGCGGACCGTCTCCACAGCAGCTGCGTCTCGTTCTTCATTCCGAGCGACAGAGATTCCGGGCGACCGTTATTCGTGTCGCAGAGCCTCGATCGGATCCAGACGCGAGGCCCGGAATGCGGGCACCATGCCGCTGACCAGCCCCACGGCACCGAGGATCAGAGTGGAGGCGAGCAGCGTTCCCGGAGCAATAATCAGACGAATGTCGCCTGCCTGTCCGTTCTTCGCAAACGCGCTGTAGAAAGTGAGACTTCCCACAGAAAGCGCAACCACGTAAGCGAGGATCACTCCAAACACTCCGCCGATAAAGGTAATGGTGAGGGCTTCGGCAAGGAACTGCACCAGAATGTACCGCCGTTGTGCTCCCAATGCTTTCTGTACACCAATCTCGCGCGTCCGCTGCGTGACCGAAACCAGCATGATATTCATCAGCCCGACCCCGCCAATGCCGAGCGTAAGTGTGCCAATAAAGCCCATTAGGATCTTTAAGCCAAGCGTAATGATTTGAAACTGATGGAGCTGCGTCATCAGGTTGAATACTCGCACAGCTTGACGGTCGGTCTGGTTGAACTTATGCTGCGCCGCCATGATGGTGCGGACCTCGGGCTCAATACGCTCGAACTCTGGAGTTTCGTAATTGAACCAGATGGTGTCGAGATAATGTGTGTCCTTCAAATCGCTCATGGTCGTGAAGGGGATATAGACAACGCGGTTGATATCGTCGTTTCCCTCCTGCATTTTGGCGCTCAAAACACCGACCACTTCAAAGCTGAGGCCGTCGAGCCGGATGTGCTCGCCCAGTGCGTTGCGGCCGGAGAATAGCTTTTCCTTGGCTTCCGAACCGATTACTGCGACGCGGGCGCGCTGGAGCTGGTCCTGCATGTTGTAGAAACGGCCCTGACCCAGTTGTAGGGTCCGAATCGAATACACATTGGGATCGTTTCCGCTGACGGTGAAGGTGAAATCTCTGGTGTCATATTGGACATTCGCCTGCTTCTCCACATTGGGAGTGATGTGTGTGATCTGCGGGAGATTCGTGGCGAGAGCATCTACGTCATCCTGTGTGAAGCGGATATCCACTCCCGATTTCTGGCCGCCCGCCTGAGTGGAAGTCTTGCCGGGTACAACAATCACAAGCTTGGTGCCGAAATTGGCGAAGATATTCGCGACGGCCTGGCCAAAACCATCGCCATAAGCGAGCAGCATGACCACCGTAGCGATACCCCAGCCCATGCCCAGCATGGTGAGGGCAGTGCGGCGGCGGTTGTGACGCATGGCCGCGTAGGCTTCATGGAGCAGATCACGCATCATTTCGACTCACTGCTTACTCCTGCCGGAGCGCTTCCACCGGCTGCAGCATGGCTGCTCTTCGGGCTGGATAAAGACCCGCAATTACTCCCGCCAGCGTCAGACTGCCAATCGCCAGAATCGCGGTCATGGGCACCAATCTAGGCGGGTCAAATCCTTCCGGTCCCTGTATTCCTCCCATCAGCAGCATCAAGCCTGCGGCCAGGAACATGCCAATCAGCCCACTCCCTAGCGTCAGCAGTAATCCTTCAAGAAAAAAATGGAACAGGATGTTGCGCTTCGTAGCACCCAGCGCCTTGCGCAGTCCGATTTCTTGCGTGCGCTCGCTCACCGCAACGAGCATGATGTTGATGACGCCGATCGCGCCCAGCGCCAGCGTAACCATGCCCACCGCTCCCAGGAACATGTTCATGACGTCGAAAATCGTGCCCACCATTTTCGATTCCTGGATTGAATCCCATTCGTCGAAGGCGTTTAGATCGTTGGCATCGAATCCGTGATTGCGGCCGATGATCCGGTGAACTTCTTGCTGCGCGAGCACATGATCAGACGTCACCAGAGGCTGATACTCAATAAAGGAAATCGCGTTCTGATGATTTTCCCCTTTGATCGGAAACTCCTCGGCCATCACCTGGAACGGAATGTAGCCACGCATATTCAGCCACATATTGTCGCCGCGCCCGAGGTGCGGCATGCTTCCGACCACTTCGAAACGAATGCCATTCAGGAGAATGAATGTACCCACTGCGGGACGGCCGGGAAACAATGTCTTCAGCAATTCGTTACCGAGCACGATGACATGTCGTCCCTCGATTCCGTCCAATGCGTTGAGCCAGCGGCCCTCCTTCAGGGGAAGGTAACTGATCTCGTTAAGCTGCGGCTCTGCACCCATGATCTCGCCACTGGCGTTAGAAAATTCGCTGACCTCGTGCAGATCGTTGCGCGAGATGATTGGGCATGCGTTGAGGACGTACCCAGCCCGCCTGATATCGAGGTAATCCTGATACGTGAGCAGATAGGAGCGGGCAGAGTTCATGTTGCCTGCGACGGCCGGCGCACGCCCGGGAAACAAGAACATG
>JASIKQ010000305.1 GCA_030049565.1 Candidatus Sulfotelmatobacter sp. | reverse complement strand
AGCTCGGGCGGGCGCCAGATGCCCTCGCACTGGGGATACAAGCGGCTGAATATTGTCACGCAGTCATCCCCGACGGGATCGCAGATTCTTCAGGCGGTGGGATGCGCCGAGGCCGGACGATATCTTACGCGCCATCCTCATGCGGCCGAATCCGAGCTTCTCGCAAAAGATGCGAGAAATGGGGTGCCCTCGTCTGGAGTGGGCTCCCTCGACTATCGCCGGTTCAAAGATGTAGCCTTCCACGGCGACGAAGTGGTTTACGTTTCGCTCGGGGACGGCACGACCAGCGAAGGCGAGTTCTGGGAGGCGATGAACGCCGCCGCGCTGAACAAGCTGCCGGTGATTTTCAGTGTGCAGGATAACGGCTACGCGATTTCCGTTCCTATCGAGGCGCAAACCGCAGGTGGAAGCATTTCGCGCCTGGTTTCAGGTTTTCCGAATTTTCATTTCGAAGAGGTTGACGGCACCGATCCGATAGCGAGTTGTGGCGCCTTTCGCCGTGCCGCGCGGTATTGCCGCGAGGGACATGGCCCAGCCTTTGTTCATGCCCACGTGATTCGTCCCTATTCTCATTCGCTTTCCGATGATGAGCGCCTGTACCGCCCCGAGTCCGAGCGCGAGCGCGACGCCACTCGCGATCCCGTTTCGCGCATGCAAATGTTTTTGCTGCGCGAGGGAATCCTCGACGAGAAGGGAATCACCGATCTTGAGAAAAGGGTCGAAGACGATCTTCAGGCGGCCGTTGACCAGGCTCTCGAAGCGCTGCCGCCCGCCCCGGAAAGCGTGACGCAATTCGTATATTCTCCCGACCTCGATCCCACGTCTGCGGCATTTGATACGCCGGTGCAGTCCGATTCCTCTGACGGCAAAAAGTCGGCGGCCAAAACCATGGCCGATCTCATCAACGCCACGCTTCACGACGAGATGAAGCGCGATGAGCGCATCGTGATCTTCGGTGAAGACGTTGCCGATTGCAGCCGGGAAGAATATTTGAAGCAGAAGCTGGTAAAAGGCAAAGGCGGGGTTTTCAAGCTCACCTTCGGCCTGCAGTGCGAGTTCGGTGCCGATCGCGTTTTCAACTCGCCACTGGCGGAAGCGGCTATTGTGGGGCGCGCCACGGGCATGGCTACGCGCGGTCTTAAGCCAGTCGTGGAAATTCAGTTTTTCGATTACATCTGGCCGGCAATGATGCAGATTCGCGACGAGCTGGCCGTGATCCGCTGGCGCTCAAACAATGCCTTCTGCTGCCCGCTGGTGATTCGCGTCGCCATCGGTGGATATCTCACCGGCGGAGCCATCTATCACTCGCAGTGCGGCGAAAGTGAGTTCACGCACATTCCCGGCCTGCGCGTTGTGTTCCCATCGAATGCGCTGGATGCGGCGGGATTGCTGCGCACCGCCATCCGCTGCGACGACCCCGTGCTCTTCCTCGAGCACAAACGCCTCTACCGGGAAACCTATGGCCGCGCGCCCTATCCCGGTCCGGATTTTATGATTCCTTTCGGAAAGGCGAAAATCGTGCAGCCGGGGACGGACTTGACCGTCATCACCTACGGCGCGGTTGTTCCGCGCGCGCTGCAAGCCGCGCAGAAGCTGGAGCGCGAACACGGTGTCCACCTTGAGCTAATCGATCTGCGCAGCCTGAACCCGTTCGATTGGGAAACGATTGCCGCTTCCGTTGGCAAAACCAACCGCGCGCTCGTCGCCTACGAAGACTCGCTGAGCTGGGGGTACGGCGCCGAAATCGCGGCCCGCATCGCCGATCAACTCTTCGATCAGCTCGACGCCCCTGTGCGGCGCATCGCCGCCGCGGATACGTTCGTGGCGTACCAGCCCATCCTCGAGGACGCCATCCTGCCCCAGGCCAACGATCTGTTCCGCGCCATGAAAGAGCTGGCCGAGTACTAACCCGAGGCTACGCTTGTCATCCCGGGCGATGCCGGAAACTGCGGTCTTTGCATTTTTTAGAATATTTGCAAGCATGTGCCGTCCGGTTTCATCAATCCGCGGGAACCTCCGGTCTCCTATTGACGTATCCTCCGTCATGAAAAAACTGGGTCTCGCTCCGTCGTTGCTGCTGTTTATTCTTTCGCCATTCTTGTTGAGCGCTTTCTGCGCCACCGCGCAGGACCCTGCTCCGGCAGCGCTGGCCACCGCGCCATTACCCGACCTCACGCCCGACGCGAATGGGTCGCTCTCCCAGAGGCAGATGCAGCAGCTGTTTCGCGTGGTCGCCGACAAAGACATGGAAAACGACAGGCGCCTGCGCGACTACACCTACATCGAACGTGATGAACGGCATAATCTGGACCGTAACGGACAGGTCAAATCGACTGAGGTCAAGACTTACGATGTAATGGAAATCGAAGGCGAGCAGGTGGAGCGGCTGACCGAGAAAGACGATAAACCGCTCGATGCTAAAAACGCGGCCAAAGAAGACGAAAAGATCCAGAAGATCATCGACAAATGCAAGAATGAATCTGAAGAAGCGCGCAAGAAACGCGAACAGAAGGAAGAAAAAGAGCGGGAGGATGACCGCAAGTTCGTTCTCGAAGTGGCCGACGCCTATAACTTTCATCTCGTGGGCACCGAATCAGTGGGCGGCCGAGATGCCTTGGTGATCGACGCCGAGCCACGTCCGGGCTACGAACCTCACACGAAAGAAGCGAAATTTCTGCCCAAGTTTCGCGGTCGCGTGTGGATCGACAAAAGCGACATGCAGTTGTCGAAAATGGATGTGCAGTGCATCGACACCGTTTCCGTCGGGCTGTTCGTGGCGCGCGTTCATAAAGGGACCCGCTTTGTTTATGAACAAACCCGGGTCAACGATGAAGTCTGGCTGCCCAAGCACCTTGATGTGAAGCTGGATGCTCGGATCGCCTTGCTGAAGGAATACAACATGAATCTGGAGCAGACCTACCGCGATTACAAGAAATTCCGGGCCACGGCGAAAATCCTGGGCGTGGGCGGGGTGAAAGAAAATCCGCCGAATAATCCGCCGCGGCGTTAAGCTGAACCCTGGTTGCCGCCGCATCATCTATAAGACTCAATCTTCGAATCTTTGCCAGCTGGAGAGATCATGACGACCCAAGCATTGCCTTTGGCCTCCGATATGCGGGGTGAGGCCTTCCCCGTTTTGGCGGCCGCACAGATCAATCGCATCCGCCCGCTGAGCAAGCTTCGAAAAGTACGCGCCGGGGAAGTGTTATTCGAGCCAGGCGATAGCGGTGTGCCATTTTTCGTTCTCCTATCTGGAAGCATGGAAATCGTGCAGCCCGGCCTACACGGTGAACGCGTTGTCGTACGCCATGAGGCGGGAAAGTTTTCCGGAGAAGTGAGCATGCTGTCTGGCCGCCGCGGCATGATGCGCGGCCGGGTGGTCGCCGACGGAGAATTTCTCGAGCTGCCGGCCGAGGGAATGCGGGCCTTGATCTCGAAGGACCCCGAGCTGAGCGACATATTTATGCGCGCGCTCATCCTGCGCCGCGTGATTCTGATCAGTTCAGGTCAAGGAAATGTAATTTTGCTGGGTTCGCGGCACTCGGCACAGACTCTTCGCCTGCGCGAATTTCTTACGCGGAACGGGCATCCTCACACCTATGTGGACCTTGACACCGATTCCAGCGCTCAGGAAACTCTGGATCACTTTCATGTGAACACCAAAGAGATTCCTGTGGTGATTTGCAACAACCGGGATGTCTTGCGTAACCCCTCGATTCAGGAGCTCGCCCGGTGCCTCGGGCTGAATGAGAACATTAAAGCATCAGAAGTGCGCGATCTCGTGA
>JASIKQ010000304.1 GCA_030049565.1 Candidatus Sulfotelmatobacter sp. | reverse complement strand
TTCAGCGCCTGACAATGCCGATGTCGATCATCCTTCGCCGCCCGGCGATCCACCGACTCCTCAATAGAAGGCAGGACGCGGACAGCAATAAATAGCGTTGGTTGTCCCATTCTAAGGATCGCCAAAACCTGGGGGGATGCTCTCAGGGACGACAAATCTCCATTCCAAGCTACGGCGGTGTGATCAGACGCACGGGGACGGGAGAAGTGCCGGTGATGGCGGTGGAGGCGACATTGCCAGAGGCGCCGTTGCCACAACCGGCGACATTGAGCACAGTAACGCTCACATTGCCATCCGGATTTGCGTAGGCCTGGTTGATGAATACCTGAAGGAAGCCGACGATTGTGACCTGATTGTTCGCGGGGCTGAACGGAGCACCACCACCGCTGTCGTAGATGGGAAGGCTCACAATCGAACTGCTGCTGGTGATCTGGCTTCCGCTAATCTTCAGGGGATTCCCGCCCTCGGCGATGATCGGGAATGGCAAGGACGAGTTCTGTATCTGGTCCTGGCCGGTCCCTTGATGGATGAGACACTCCGTACCCCTAAGAGTGTCTCTTGGATGACGGCCGGGGTTCTCGGTGAAATCCACTGTTGTCGGGTTCGTGGCGCTGCTGGCCTGAACCCCGCACTGGTATGCGGTGGTTTCATCGCATCCGGCGATCGCCTCCTGGTAGGTATCTGCTGTGGCGCAGTTTGGCACAGCTGCTGGCGTCCCTGACACGGTGGCGGGCACGTAGTCCAGTGTTGGAGGAGGAGTTGAAGGCGAAGAATTAGACTTCGGCGGGTTATCGGGGGACGGGGGATTGCAACTTCCTGGAGTGTTGCCGCAATCCGAAACCAAAGTAAACGTCTCACCAATGACGCCAGTAGTGCTGCTGCCGAATTGAACCCCGGGCGTCGTAATTGATCCGTCGGTCGTGTTGACGAAGGTCTTCCCCGGATTCAGCGGATCTGCATTCGGCACAATCCACGGCTTCACGCACCGGGGCTGTACCGGAACCACATTTGCGCTGGCAGAAAAATTTTCCGATCCAGAGGGATTGAACGCCTCCGCGCTTGCGGTTGCGCTCACGCTGCTGCCGGTTCGTCCCCAGATGCGTGAGAAAAACGTCGGCAGGCTCGGCTGCGTCACCGCCACCGTAGCTATTGGGTTTATTGCGAAAGCCGTAGTGAGGCTCTCTGGCGGCGTCGAAAGAGTGGGTGACGATAGCGTCGAGCAATCGGCGACGGTCCCGGGCGAGTTGCTGCCGCCCGAATAGTAGACCTTGATTCCGCTGGCGGGTATTGTTGTTCCGCCTACCAGATTCTGCTGCGCGGCTGTAATCGCCGCGAGCGTAGCAGCGCTGCTGGTTCCACCACAGACCGGTTGCCATGAGTTTGTCTGGTTCGTGGGGTCGCCCGTAATTCCTGACATCGAGATGGTTCTCGCCGCCGCCAGCGCGCCCGCATCGGCCGCGCGCTGCGCCTCGTCGCTGGCCTGGTATAGCGTACCGAGGTCGATCGACAATCCTGCCATGGCGATGACGGCAAACATAGACATTGCTACCAGCGCCATGGTCACACCGCGCTCGCCCTGCCGCGCGTCCGGTCGTCTGTGTTGAATGAACGGTTTTAACATGCTCGGTTAAGGATCCTCATCGCTCGATTCCCGCCAGATCTTGTCAAATCCCGCGACACCCTCAATTCTCGTTAAACGCGGCGGCCGCAGTTGTAATGCTGCTAGTGGGCGTGAAGCTATTGCCGAACAATCCGCTCACGCCCGTGAATCGCCACTTATAAGGATATTTAATGGTCACGCAAGTATTGACGGCATCGACCGTGCCGTTGCTCTCCGTGGCCCAGCAGCCGCGGTTGATGGTCAAGGTCAAGCTGGTTCCTCCGGGACAGCCGGACGCGGTCGAGGTCCAGGTCAGTGTCCCGCTCAGTGCCGGCGTAGCTGCGGAAAGGCCACAGTCGCTCATCTGCTCGGCAAGAATGTAGCTATCGATCACGTAATACGCGTCCATGACTGAAACCGGCACAGAAGACGGGTCGGCAAGATCGCTGGCTGGGTCCGAAGCTGCTATACGCGCGCCCTCTCGCGCCGTGTTGGTCAACTTCTGCTTGAGCGTTACCGCCCCGCTGAAATCATAAATGCCCACCACAAAGACAACCAGCAATGGCAAAGAGAGGGCAAACTCGACGATCTGCGAGGCGCGGCCATCCCTAAGCCTGCGCGCCAGCGCCGCCGCACCCGAGAAATGGGATCGTGCCATCACTGCGTCTCCAGTCGCATCTGCGCCTGTGCAGGAAGCGTGATGTTGCCTAAATCCAGCGACGTGTAGGGAATCTGGAAGTGGTAGGGATACTGATAGCCGAAGCTGACCACGGTTCCACAAGTGCCGGGCGACCCGCCGGTGTTGGTTGAGAGCTGCACATTGGCCTGCAGGCAAATATTGTTGCCGGGTATGCTGCTATCGCATGACACAGCAGTTCCGCTTGTGCAACCCAGAAAGGACGGAGCGGTCGCCGGTAGCTTCACTTGGCTGGTATTCAGATGCGCTGCGGTCAGCGTGTTATCGACGGCGGCAATGGCATCCTGCACCGGAGTGTTTCCGCTGGTGGTGGAAGTGGCCTTGCAGGTTGAGCATACGGGAGCCACCGCCGCCCGCACTCCTTGCCGAGCCGCCTGCGTAATCGTGCCGTAAATTCTGAACGCCTGGCCGAACCAGAAGATCGCTATCAATACCATGAAGAGCAAAGGCAGAACCAGAGCGGCTTCCACGGTCTCCTGGCCCTGCGTATTTAGCTGCATGCTGGAAAATGGAAGGGCCACGGCTTTTGGCCTTTGAGGCTGCCTTGAGCAGCACGGAGCGATTGGAGGCGCGCCGACCGACGGCGCAAGGCGGGGAAAATCCGTGCGACTTCCAGCCGCTGCGGTTTTACTTCGATTGTGATCGCTGTACTGCTTCATCGGCCTCGCGCTCCCCAAAAACTCAACACTCCAAACAGAACGGTAGTAAAAGCCAATGCTACCCCATAGGGAACCTTCAGCGACTGCGGGTTATCCAGCGAAACCGCCTCGCCCGGCATCCGCAACCTGAACATTGCCCCCAGCATGTGCCCGATATTGCGAAAGGTCTCTCTGACGCGGCCCTTGTAAATCACCAGTGCGAGCGCCATGATGCCGGCCACAAAGATCGAGCCCACCAACAAATCGGCGAGCACTCCCGGGCCAACAAACGATCCCAGAGCGCCCGCCAGCTTCCAGTCGCCTGCCCCCAAGGCGCGTAATAAGACGAACGGTAAGAGCACCACCAGACCGAGCACTGCGCCAAGCAGGGAAGTCTTTAACCCGGGCCATCCGCCCGCCAGTGCGTTAACAGCCACGCCGGCGACAAATGCCGGAACCGTGAGCCAGTTGGGAATGCGGCGGCTGCGCCAGTCCGTCCATCCGGCTATCAGCGCCAAGGCGACCGCCAGCCCCAATATGATCGGCTTCAAAGCCCTCCAAACGCCCTGCTGGAGCGGATTTTCACATAGAAATGGGGAAGTTTCAAGTATCGGGATCAACATTCGGCGGTGCGGCCTGCCTTGGAATGGGAGGGAGTGTCAACCCTCATTCGGGTCGCGTCGATTCCTGTTCTCGCCGCAGGGCGCGCAAGTCGATGCCCAACTGCTCCGCCTTCTTGTAAAGATGGCTGCGCTCCAACCCGAGCGACTTGGCTGCAAGTGTGACATTGGAATGGCTGCGCTTCAACTCGTCCAGGATTACTTGCCGTTCGAAAGCGTCGACGCGCTCGGCTAGTGATCCCGAGACAAATGCAGAGGAGCCCGAATCAGCGCTGTGCTTCGGCAAAGCCAGCTGCACAGTCGTTACATCGACCTCGCCCGATGTCGCCAGCAGCATCAAGCGCTCGACCATGTTGCGTAGCTCGCGAACATTGCCGGGCCACGCGTGAGATTGCAACGCTTCGATTGCTTCGGCGCTGAAGGGAATTGGCTTCCATCCGTTTTGCGTGCCGACCTGGGCAGCGAAATGAGCAACGAGAGCTGGAATGTCTTCGCGGCGCTCGCGCAATGGAGGCAGAAGCAAAGGGAATACGTAAATCCGATGAAAGAGATCCTGACGAAATTTATCTTCGCGCGCGCGAGCTTCGAGATCGCGATGCGTCGCCACCAGCACCCGTACGTCGACGGCGATCGGTTTGTCGCCGCCGATGCGCTCGACTTCACCTTCCTCCAGCACGCGCAGCAACTTGGCTTGCATGGGCAAGGGCATATCGCCGATCTCATCGAGAAAGATGGTGCCGTGATCGGCCTGTTCGAACTTGCCGATATGCCGTCCCGCAGCCCCGGTAAACGAGCCTTTCTCGTGGCCGAACAGTTCCGATTCGATCAACTCGGCGGGAACGGCTGCGCAATTTAGAGTCACAAACGCTCCACTCGCACGTGGGCTGCGTTCGTGGATGGTTCGAGCGACCAATTCTTTTCCCGTGCCGGTCTCGCCCAGGATACACACGCGGGTTTCACTGGCGGCGACGCGTTCTACTTGTGCCATTACGCGCTGCATGGCTGCGCCCTGCCAGATGATTTCGTGTTTGCCCAACCGTTGCTTGAGCTGGCGGTTTTCTCGCTCAAGCCGGCGGAGCTTGAGCGCGTTCTCCACGGTCAGTAAGAGTTTTTCGGTGGAGATTGGTTTCTCCAGAAAATCGATGGCGCCCAAGCGAGTCGCCTTGACCGCCATTTCGATATCCGCCTGGCCTGACATCATAACGATCGGTGCGATTATGCCCAGGGCTTTCAAGTCCTCCAGTAACATCAGGCCGTTCTTTGCGGGCATAACGACATCGGAGAGGATCACATCGAAGTTTTGTGCTTTGGCTAACTCGATTGCTTTCGTGGGACTGTCACAGACGGTGGCTTCATGCCCGGCCAGGCGAAACGCCCGGGCCAGAGACGCCAGAGTATTGGCGTCATCGTCGATAACCAGCAGATTTGCTTTGGTGGGCAGAGTGACTTCCTTATGTTTTTCCCGCGGCTCTGGTTTGTAGCGTATCAGCCGCCCTCGGTAATTCGATTACAAAGCAGGTTCCGCGTCCCTGCTCGCTCTGTACACGAATGCTTCCACCATGATCGCTGACCACCGACTGCACTATGGCCAGCCCGAGTCCGGTTCCGTGCTCCTTGCTGGTGTAGTAGGGAGTAAATATCCGTTCGCATTCTTCTTGCGTCAGGCCCGATCCCGAATCCGCAACCTCGATCAGCACCTTGCCGTCTGCGTTTTGAGTGCGCAGGGTCAGCTTGCCACCTTGCGGCATCGCATCGATGGCGTTCAGCACCAGGTTGGAGAGAGCGCGATGCAATAGCTCTGGATCGGCAGCCACGGTTTCCAGATGAGGGTCGAGTTGCAGATCGCAGCTTATCTTCGCCTGTTTGGAAGTATGCCGGAGCGCATCTCCCCGGATCTGCCCGGGAGACTCGAATTGCGCCTGAAATAGCTTGGCGACGCCCCTCACGACTTCATTCACCTGTACCCGCTGCAACTGCGGCTGCGGCATCCTGGAGAACTCGCTGAATCTGGCGATGACTCCTTTCAGGTTTGCGATTTCCGCCAACAGCGTTCTTGAACTCTCACGGAAGACTTCATCAAACTGATCTGGATTCTGCTGGCGGGCGCGGATCAAGTTTTCCAGCGTAAGCTGCAAGGGGAACAAGGGATTCTTCAACTCGTGGGCCAAACGCCGCGCCAGTTCGCGCCATGCGGCGACGCGCTCGGCCTGCACCAGGCGTTGGCGCTGGGCGAGCAATTGGGACGTCATGCGGTTAAAAGAATCGGCAAGTTGGGCGAGTTCATCGCTGCCGGCGACCTCGACACGAGCGTTCCAATTGCCGGCAGTCACTTCGCGTGCGGCCTCGGCTAATTGCTCGACCGGACGCGTGACCAGCGCTGCTGACCAACTGCTGAGAAGAATGGCCAGAAGAATTCCTCCGGTTGCGACCATCAAGGCAGCCGAGCGGATGCGGTGCATCAACTCGATGTAAGGACGGCGTGAGTTGCCCATCAGCAGGATCGCAAGCAGAGGACGATTGTTGCCCTCACCTGCTCCCATGAGCGGGATTGCGTGGAAGAGTTCGTCTTCGGTGGCATCGCTGGACCAGTGCACCAGAGCAGTTGCTTCCTGCCTGGATTGACGCACGGCGCCGGTCAGAGATTCCAGCTTTTGCAACGATTGCGCGTTCGTGGCGGAGGCGGGATCGAGCAGCGATTCCGTCGAGAAACGTTCGCCGCGGTTCTGATAGAGCAAGATTCTCATTCCTGCAGGCACGTCCAGCGCGGCAAGGAAAGACTTATCCAGGCGGCGGCCGCCGACGACGTAGATTGGATGTTCTCCGGCGCGAGTAGTGCGCACGGCGAAGAGGCCGAGCGTGGTTTCATCCGGTAAGGATTCCTGCTTGAGGAAGGCTCCTTCGCGCGCGGCTGCGGGAAAGCTGGAAACGGCGACTTCTGGATATCCAAAATTAGAGGGTGACTGCGCGGAGGAGACAATGTTTCCGTCGCTCTCGACGAATTCGAGGAAGTCTAGCTGGGCATTTTCCGCGGCCGTTTTCGCCGACTCGAAGTAGGGTCCGGAATCGGAGGGCTTGCGGTTGAGCGCCAAAGCCATGCGGTTTGCGGCGTCAGACGCGGCGACTGCTTCGACACGGCGTACGACTTCTTCGCCCTGGCGGTTGAACTCCCGCCGGAACTGCGTTATTAGAGCTGAGGTTCGCTCTTGCTCACTGCGAGCGAAGGCGCGTCTCGTCACCGCGGAAATCAGCCACGTAACGCAGGCCACCGATAGAACCACGGTGAGCGCGAATACAGCCAGCAGTTTGCGGCGAAACGTCATGGCATTGCTTGCCCAGAGGTTTTGCTGGGATGATTCGCATGATACCGCAGCGTCGAGTGCGGGGATGCGAAAGATGGGTTGTCTTGTTGTCTAAATGAGGACTCAGAATGAAGTCGCGTCAGGCTCGAACTTTTGTATGTGCACCTTCGTTACTTCCCCCGTGCGAAAGATCACTGAAAAGATGTCCTCCCTGTTGCATACTCGCATCGTCGAGGAGGGTTGCAGTGCTGCTTCGTCTGGATTATCTGTCCTGTGTGCTTACAATTCTTTCCACCATTCTGATTGGAAAACGCTGCTGGGAGGGATGGATTCTGGCAGCGGTAAATAGCGCCGTCGTCTGCCTGATTGGCTTCCGTACCGCACAATTTGGCTTCATCCCCGCAAACGTGTTCTGCATTGGTCTATACGCCGTGAACCTGCGCTCATGGCGCGGCAAGGAAGCGCGTGAGGCGCAGGATTAGGGTATGCAGGTGGCGCGACGGCGCTCTTTCAAAACAAAGTCCTAACGCATGGACTCTTCGATCTCGGAGATCCAATCCGGGCGTTTCAGCACCTCGCGCGGCTTGGGCCCATCTGCCGCGCCGACAATTCCATCTTGCTCCATGAGGTCAATCAAGTGCGCCGCGCGGCCATAGCCGATGCGCAGGCGGCGTTGCAGAAGCGAGGTCGAGGCTTTGCCGAATTCGACGACTAGCTTGACTGCATCTTGATAAAGAGGATCATCTTCGCCGCCGGCTTCTGATCCCTCACTCGCGCCAGATTCGCCGCTGCAGGCGCTTTCTTCGCGCTCGTCTGCCGGGGCTTCCAGGAATTGCTGCTGGTATTCCGCTGCTCCCTGAGCCTTCCAGAATTCGACGACCGAGGCGATTTCTTTTTCCGTGACCAGCGGGGCGTGCAGGCGATGCACGCGCGCCGATCCCGAGGGCAGGTACAACATGTCGCCCTTACCGAGCAGAGCTTCGGCGCCGTTGGCGTCGAGAATGGTGCGGGAATCGACTTTGGTGGCAACGCGGAAAGAGATCCGCGCGGGGAAATTGGCTTTGATCAAACCGGTGATCACGTCGACCGACGGGCGCTGCGTAGCGAGCACTAAGTGAATGCCGACGGCGCGCGCCATCTGCGCCAGGCGCGTGATCGATTCTTCGACGTTTGAGGAATCGAGCATCATGAGATCGGCGAGTTCGTCGATGATGATTACGATATAAGGAATCGGCTTGTCGTCGGAATCTTCCTCAAACAAGCTGGGGGTTCCGCCATTCTCGAACAGGCGATTGTACTGGTCGATGTTGCGGACGCCTTTGGCGGCGAGCAGCTTTAGGCGGCGCTCCATTTCGCGAACAGCGTTGCGCAGGGCGTTGGCTGCGAGCTTAGGCTCGGTGATGATGGGCGTGTAGAGGTGCGGCACGCCTTCGTAATTGCCGAGTTCGAGGCGCTTGGGATCCACCAGAATCAGCCGCACCTGCTCGGGCGTGGCCTTGTAGAGAATGGACATGATGAAGGCGTTGATGGCCACGGATTTGCCGGAACCGGTCGAGCCGGCGATAAGCAGGTGGGGCATGCCGTTGAGATCGGCGGTGACGATGCGGCCGTTAATGTCTTTGCCCATGGCCAGAGTTAGGCGCGATCTGGAGCCCATAAACTCCTGCGACTCAATGTTCTCGCGCAGCCAGATAATTTCGCGCTCGCGGTTCGGCACCTGAATTCCCACCGTGGATTTGCCGGGCATGCGCTCGATGAGAATGCTCTCGGCTTTGAGCGCGAGGCAGAGATCGTCGGTGAGGTTGGTGATGCGGCTGTATTTGATGCCGGCGTCGGGCTTGAACTCGAAAGTGGTGACGACGGGGCCGGGATTGATTTGCGTGATTTGTCCGTGGACTTCAAACTCGGCATACTTTTCGACGAGCACCTGCGCAAGGATTTTGAGTTCTTCGGCATCGACCGCTTGTTGCTCGTTGGGACGCTGGAGCAGGGAACTGGATGGAAGTTTGTAGCCGCCCGCGATCTTGGGCATGGTGGTGCGTGGCTTGTGATCGGAGTCGGCGCGGTCGGTGAGTATGGGAGCTTGCACTTCTTGTTCAGTTGATGCCGGCAGAGGTTCGTGCAGAACTCCGCCGCTGGCAGCTTGCGATGGTTCTTCGGCGGAGGCCCCCATCATCTTTTCAATGCCGGTGCGGCGAGACTCTTGCGGCGGTTGCGCGACCGCCTGTTGTGACGGAATCAATTGCGTCTTTACCACAGGTTTCGAGATGCGGCGTTTTTCGAGTTCCTTCTG